>PGXE01000007.1:5672-42258 GCA_002838935.1 Thermoplasmata archaeon HGW-Thermoplasmata-1
TTACGAACAAGGAAATGAAACCAAAACATTTCAACGAGCAGGCACCACGAAAAAGAATCCGGTCACTTCTGTAGGTCAACTACATCTTACCCTTCACAAAATTATTGACAGAAAAAAAGAGAAAAATATATTTCGACCCATTGAAGATCAGATAGAATTCAACGGGAAGAAGAAATATCAAGAAGACATCTCCATGATTAGCGCGGAACTCGCTGCCAAGATGACCTATCGTGATACAACAAATGAGGCAAAACTGTTTCTGAATGATTTTCCATGCCCCAGCACCGTGAACCGATGTGTAATCGAATACGGAGAAGAACTCGCAAGATTCAACAAAGATGCTACAAAAGGAGCTGATGTTAAAAAACGCCTGTGGACAAGTGCGCCATACGATAACGACTCGCTAGTGAGACGAACCGCTTACTTTCTTAAACAGTTTTTCCATTTCCTTCTTCGATGCTGTATATAGTCTCCACCACCGGCTTATGCAACCTTTGCTGCCGCTACTGCGGCGGCTCCATCTCAGAAGAGGTCATGCCGCACGAGGTGCAATACGATATTGAGAAGCTTGCGCGGCTTGTGGGCGACGACCCCGATGCAACGGTCGCTTTCTATGGCGGCGAACCTCTCTTGCGAATACCGCTCATTTCGGAAATGATGGAAAAACTGCCTGCGAAGCGTTTCGTGGTGCAGACGAACGGCACCCCGCTCGACGAATTGCCGCAGGAGCTTCTTTGCAGGTTCGACGCGATTTTGGTCTCGCTCGACGGCAGGCGGCACGTGACGGACACGAATCGGGGCGAGGGAGTATACGACAGGGTCGTTGCCAACGTCGAAAAAATACGACCCATCTTTGGCGGTGACCTAATAGCGAGGATGGCCGTAAGCGAGGAGTGCGGCATCTACGAGGACGTAATGCACCTGTTCAGCCTAGACTTCGACCACGTCCACTGGCAGCTAAACGCAATCTGGGCGTCCGACGACTCGTGGACCGATTTTGGAAAGTGGATATACGAATCCTACAATCCCGGCATAACACGGCTAAAGGAACTCTGGCTTGGCGAGATGAAAAAAGGAAAAATCCTCGGAATCGTGCCGTTTCAGGGCATAGTCCGCCGCATGTTCTTTGGCGGCGAGGGCGTGCCCTGCGGTGCCGGAAGCACCAGCTTTGCGGTAGCGACAGACGGGCGGATACTCGCCTGCCCGATTTGCGGCGAATACGAATGGAACCGCATAGGCGAACTGGGAAAAGAGACTGTGCAGTCGCTAAGGGGCAGGGTCGGGATCAACGAGCCGTGCAGAAGCTGCGACGTTTACGCGATATGCGGCGGCCGCTGCCTCTTTGCGAACAGGGAAGGGCACTGGAAACAGGAACAGTTCGATCTCGTGTGCATGACGGTTCGCCACCTCGCAAGGGAAATGCGGGATGCAAAGAAACGCATCGACGAACTTCTCAAAGCAGGCACAATAACGCGAGAGCAGTTAGATTATCCGCAGTTCAACAATACGACGGAGATAATACCGTAAGATATGGCGCCCGCGAAATTTTGCCTTCGCCCATCCGCCTAAATTATACCGGCACAACATTTTAATTGAGCCATTTTATTCATAGTCGAAGGTATAAGTGATTAACAGTTCTATACCTATGCCTTCGCCATAGTTGAGGAAGTTGAAAACTTCCGAAATAGAACTAACCCGAACGAAGCGAGGGTTAGTGCGTGTTGAGGAAATGCATAGCAGTTCCGAAATAGGGCGAATGTCGAAGCGAAAGCGAAACATTCCGCCCGTGTCGAGGAACTGCGAAGCAGTTCCGAAATAGGGCGAATGTCGAAGCCCGTGTTGAGGAATTTTGAAAAATTCCGAAATAGGGCCAATCCGACCAAATGGAGGATTAGTCCGTGTCGAGGGATTGCGTAGCAATCCTGAGAGAATGAATCGCAAAAGCGATTCTGTTCGTAAGTTACGGTTGAGGGATTACGAAGTAATTCCGAAATTCCGAAATAGAACAAATTGCATAGCAATTCTGTTCGTGACGTTTGAACAATTCGATAACTAATGTCCGTAACTACAATGCCGCATTCATAAAGGTGATAACAATGGAAAAAGGAAGCGTCGTAAAGATCGATTACGAGATGTGGGTCGAAGGCAGCGAAAAGCTTTTCGACACCACGAAGGAAGATGCAGCAAGGAACGCAGGCATTCACAACCCGCAGATACCGTACGCGCCGCTCACCACCATAATCGGCGACGGCAGGCTCATAAAAGGGTTTGACAGCCACCTGCTTGCGGCGGAGATCGGAAAGGATTACGAAGTTGCGATTTCCGCAAAGGACGCCTACGGTGCGCACGACCCTTCCAAGGTCCAGACCATCCCGCTCATCCAGTTCAAGAAGCAGAACGTGAAGCCGCACGTGGACATGCAGGTGAACCTCGGTCAGACGCAGGGGCGGATAAGCCGCATAACCGATTCGAGGGCGTTTGTCGACTGCAACCACCCGCTTGCGGGCAAGTCGCTCAGATATCGGTATACCGTAGTCGGCGAGGCGAAGGACCCTTGCAAGAAGGCGGGTTGGATAATGAAGGCGAATTACCCCCGTGAAGTCGAGTTCGAGTCAGAGATAGACGGCAAGAGCGTAACGATAAAGGTCCCCGAGCCCTGCAAATACGACGTGCAGATGTGGCCTCTTGCGAAATACAGGGCGGTAGGCGACCTTCGCAACTTCGGCGGATTCGAGAACGTCTTCTTCGTCGAGGAATACATAATGCCGCAACAGCCGGAAAAGGAAGTTGTGGCAGAAGGCAAAAAAGAGGATTAAGCGAGATAAATCGCCGCAACCCGGATTTTTTTTAAATCCTTCTCATTCTTCCAGTATCGCCGCCTTCAGCTTGTGGCCTTCAGGGCATTCGACCTTCTTTCGCTCTATTTTTATTATCTTGTAGGTCTTGCCCGCGGCGAGCGCGTCTGGGTGGCAGAGCCGCCAGTTGCCGCATCCGCGGTTCTTGCAATCTTCGGGATTCAGGGTGATTGCCGTGCCGTTCGCCGATTTTTCCGGTATCGCGGCCTCGTGCGCCGTCACTTCCGTCACCTCGACGACCCTTGCCCCCGTATCGTGCAGCAGGCAGTCGTGGAGCTTTTCCCTTATCGCCGCGACCTCGTACATCTTTCCAGCTTCCAGATTGAAGCAGATGGTCCTCAATTTGCATTCCTTGCACGTCTGGGTATGCCCGAGATAGACGAACCTTCCCCCTTTTTTTGCCTGGCATTCGCCAAGAAGAGTGATTATATTCGGCATTTTTCATTTCTCCGTTGATTTTTAAGCAGATGCGGAAAGGGAGGCGATAAGCCGCCGTAGCCGCATTTACGATTTTTTATAAATCCGATTTTTGAACCCGCGTTACGCCACGCCCGTTGCCTTGAGCAGCCGGTCGGCGGCCTCTTTTGTAAGCCCCTTGTCGCCGAGTATCGTATAACGGTCCGGCCTGAGTTCATGCGCATGCACGAGCGCCTCGATAAACTTTGCCCGCGGCATCCCGAGCTCCTTTGCGGTCGTGGGCGCGCCTATCAATTTCAGCGCGTTTCGTATCATCTTCCAGTCGCCGCCGTGCAGGTACATGGTGAGCATCGATGAAACGCCGCACTGCTCGCCGTGCATCGCCGTTCCGGGTGAAAGCCGGTCTAGCATGTGGCTTATCATGTGCTCGGCCCCCGACGCCGGGCGGCTGCTTCCGGCAACAGACATCGCGACACCCGAGACTATAAGCGACTTTATGACAGTCCAGCTTGATTCCTCGATGCCGGGTTTTATGTATTCCGCGTTGTCGAGTATGAGCATTGCCGCGGTCTTTGAGAGCACTGCCGCAAACGAACTGAACTCCTCGTTTCGCAAGCGTCGAGCAAGGTCCCAGTCCATGACCGCGGTGAGATTGGATATCGCGTCCGCGCACCCCGAGGCGAGGCTGCGGTACGGCGCCTTGCTTATGACCGCGGTGTCCGCAAGGATGGAAAGCGGTGCGTTCGCGGATATGGATACCGAGCCCACCTCCTCTTTGATGGAGGCTCTCGGGCTTGCCACGCCGTCGTGGGCCGCGTTTGTCGGCACCGAGACGAAGGAGACGCCGAACTTGTAGGCCGCAAGCTTCGCCACGTCTATTATCGAGCCGCCGCCGACGCCGATGAAGAACTCGGATCCGACCTTCTTTGCGTGATCGACAACGCGCTTGACCTCTTTCATCGTCGCCCCGTGAGTCACGTTTATGACGTCGACCGCGTATCCGTTTTTTTCAAGCGTTTCCGTTATCTTGTCGCCCGCAAGCTTCTTTGTAATCGGGTCGTATATGACCAGCGGGTCGTTGCCGGCGTGTATCTGGTCGCACAGTTCCGCTATCCTGTTCGTCACGTCGTGCCCGACGAGGACGTTTCGCGGGAATACCATGACCTTCCACTTGTCGAAAATCTCTTCCATCGAATCACCAGCACTATCATTTACCGGATAACACTATTTTTTTATAGTCTTTATGCTTTCCCCGAAGCGATTTGCCTTATATTGCGGCTACAGATTCGGCGATGGTGAAACAAATGACGGATTCCTTTGATGAAATGACGAAGTGCTGCGGCGACTGCGATTGCGATTGCGAAAACCAAAGCGACGATAAGACGGACGCAGGGTGCCGCTGCACCAAAGATGCCGCCGCAAACGCGCACACGGGCGGCCATTTCGGCTGCGCCGAAGATTCGGTCGCGCATGGCGATTCGGGTTGCACCTGCGGCTGCGGCGAAGAGGGCAGTGGGACAAGCAAGGGCGCAGGCAAGAAGAAAGGCGCCTGCTGCAGAAGCGGAGATGCCACAGAAAAAGGGTGCCCCGCCTCGCGGGCTTGCGATGCCCTCTCGCGCTTCTACCGCAACCACAACACCTTGTTCTGGCTGCTCGCCGTCGGGTTGCCGCTCCTTGCCCTCGTAATCGGATGCATAGTCCGCCCCGAGATATTCTACGACCAATTCGTCTGGAAATTCTACTGGGGACCGATAGTCGCGGACGGCACCGGGCATCCGGTCTCTCACAACGGGGTCGTCGCCTCATCCGGATACAACGTCGTGAATACCATCAGCTGGGCGGTATTGATGATAGGCATCCTCGTATGGCTCAACAAAATCTTCCGGAGGTTCTCCATAAAAGTCGACCTCCGGTTCATACCTGGCGTCGTGGTCTACATCGTGATGGGTGCGATACTGCACGTCATGGAGGACAGCGGGATGTTCCTCGCGCCGCTAAAGTTCTTCCTCATAACCCCGCTCATATATCTGGAGGTCGCCGCGGTCGCGCTTCTCGTCCTTGCGGTGGGAATCCTGCTTGGAAAGGCGCATGCAAGGAACCGGAAGGTTGCGCTCATCGACTGGGCAGGCATCCTCGTTCTCGCGAACGTGGCCTACCTCATAACCTACCTCAACATGCCAGGCCAGATAATCTTCATGGCAAACCCGCTCGTTCTACTCGTTGCGAGCGTCCCCGGTTTCCTGATGGTGTTCTTCAGGGAGCGCAAAACCGGCGGGATGAATCCTGTCCACGTCATGACCGCAGGCGGCGTCGTCATGCTCATACTGCAAGTATATCTGGTGTTCCACTGGATGGTCATAGGCAAGTGGGCGTATACGGAAGGGACCCACGCATGGATACTTCTCCCCGTAATTCTCGGCTCGGCCGCGATAACGGGTGCGGTCTACGGCATCGCAAGGGCGCTGAAGAAAAAGCATTCGGGCGCAGCCGCATACATGATGCCGCTCAACCTGATGATGATATTCGCGCAGATGACGGACGCGATAGCAAGCAGCATGGGCATAGATTTTTTCCCCTACAGCGAAAAGCACGTGCTGCCAAAGATGCTCATCGACTTCTTCGAAAAGCTCGGCTTAAGCCTTCCCGCGACAACCGCGATGATGCCGTTCAAATTTCTCATCGTCATGCTGGTGATATACATGATAGACGTCGCTTCGAAAGAAGAGGTCAAAATGTATCCGAACATGGTCGGGCTTGTGAAGATGGCGATAATAATGCTGGGGATAGGCCCCGGTATCAGAAACGTCGTGAGGCTTGCGATGGGGGTTTAGGCCCCCATCTTTTTGCAATCTCTTCTAGCTCGATTTTGCCTTCTTTTCCGCAAAGTCGCCGATGAGCGGCAGCTTGAACCATTCTCCCTGGTATGCCTTTATCATCAGCACTATCCAGAGAACGAACATGAGCAGACCCACGAACATGCTTATTATCCATCCCACGGCAGGTATGAACGAGAGCGGGATGATGATTATCATCAGCACGATGAATGTTATCAGCGACTGCAGGGCATGGAACTTCACGAACTGGCTCTTTTTCTCCACGAGAAGGAAGATTAGTCCCGTAAACCATCCTGCGATGTAGCAGAGCAGGCCTTCCACATTTTCGTCTATTCCGGTCGATGTTTTCTGTTCATCCATTTTATCACCGACTCAGGTATTTCTTCGTCCACCTTTAAATAAGTTCTTGCCGCGGTTTTTTAGTCGAGCAGCCGCCGCTCCCAGTCAAGCCGCCGAAAACCTTCGATGTTCTGGCTCGCTTCAAGGCAGCCCAAGTATTTTCCGTCCGCGTCCCGAAGCGCGAAATACTCTATCACGACCTTCTCCTTGCCACCATCTTCGCCAAGAGGCAGGTCAATCCAGAACCGGGCGTTTTCCCTTTTACCCTCTTTCATCTCGGCAAGTATCCGTTCGACCTTGTCGAGGCTCTTTTTGGGGTGGCAGTTTCTCACGTCCCGCCCCACGACCGCCCCGGGGCGCTTGAATATCCTCGTTTCGTGCCTGTTCCACCCAAGCACCTTGTCGTCCGCGCCCAGGACCGAGAATTCTATGGGTATGGTCTCTAGCAGCGCGTCAAGCACGTTTTTTGGCAGTTCTCCCATCATGGTATCGGGAATCGTTTGTCGCCCGGGGTTTATAATACTTTTTGCCAGCGTCTTCCGCACAGCACGTTACGCAAGGGCGCAAAGCTGATAATCCCGATAGGGTTATACCTTATCGGGGAAGAAGCATGAACGCGAAAACGGTTCTGATATGCTTGTTCGTTTCGCTTGCGACCGGCTTTGGCGTCGGGCTGCTTGCGACGGAGTTGTTGCAGCATGAGATAGAGTTCTCGCTTTTTGTCGGCATACCTGCAGGCGTCGCCGCCGCGGTCGCGGTCATGGTCGCGTCGCTTCTGTTTTTTGGCAAAAGGGGCAAGGTCGCGCCGGAGACCATAAACGAACTAAGATAGACTCCAAAATCACAACCGCAAGACGTGGTTTGCTGTGGAAAACGTTTATAAAAATCGGGTTTGTAAAAACCGTTGTCTTCAGGCCTTGGATTTGCCTTCTATGGTATCCCAGTTCTCGAGTGCGAGACCCATGAGGCGATAGGCCTTTTGTCCAAGCTTGGTAAGGTGCCAGTAACCGTCGTTGTCCTGCGCGATCAGATTATCGCGGTTCTTGAGGTATGTCAGGACCGGCGGGACGCTGAACGGGTTGATATTCAGGCCGAGATATTCCGCGAATTCGACGGTCGGATTCACCATCTCCTCGCAACCCCCTTTACCTTGCCGTTTGACCCGATGTAGAATATCAGGATGCATTTTATGTCGTTGCCCATCGGACCGAGCATCATAGCCGCGTCTTTTTGTATCTGGCGCAACTTTTCCCTGCTCAGGTGTTCAAATTCCGTTATAGTTTTCATGTGTTGAACCTCGGGTTGCTGGATGGGTCGTTTATCGACCAACTTGTAATGCGGACGGGGTTTTAACGTAATTTGTTTGTGCTTGATCGTAGGGTCTGAATTTCATAATTCCACAAGTCTGAAATGGGTTTTTAGTATAAATAATTTACATAAATTAAAAATATTATGAGGCATTAAAGCAGAATATTTCAATTTACTTGAAAAAGGAACCAGAACGCCACCAGTGTCGCGGGTGGTATTTTAGAAAAAAGTTGCAATATTAGCTAAATAGGTTGCGGGTCGGCCTCAATTTTTCTTTTTCACAGAAGCAGCGCCTGTTTTGCGAACCGCCCGCGGCAAAAATAGATATAACCTTCCCACATAGGGTTTCTTCAATACTATATAGTATCTCATATATGCAACTCCAAAGAAGGTATATTCATGTCATGGAAATCACCTGTAAGCTACGACGCCCAGTCCATGTCGCTGGTCATGCGCGAGGTTCTGGAAGAGATGGGCTACGAGTTCGAGAGGGGCCACTCGCAAAAGTATGGCACCCGGACCATGTTCGTCATGCCGGTGCCGACCACAAGCTACGTTTTCCGGTTCACCGTAAAGAAGCCCGCGGAGTTCGTAATCGACCTCTACGACCTGCAGCTCACGCAATCGGCGTTCGTCCCCCACATCGAGATACCTGATATCACCTCCGCCAACATAAACGCGGTAAGGGCCGTGCTAAAGAACCTCGCAGGCAGACTGCCGCGAAAACCCTGGCATTTCACGTTCGGGCAACGGCTCGCAATCGGCCTTCTCAACCCCGAATTCCACAGGGCCAAAAAGGCGTGGCGGCGCCTCGGTTTCCCGACGTAGGGTGGCGATCCATTTTTGCGCCGGTTTTTCACCCGCGGCTTGAAAAATCCGCTCTTTCGCGCAAGCGCTGCCCCAAGCTTATAAACCGGGAGTGCAGTAAATCCACGATTCAACACTAAAAGAAAAACAAAAACTTATTAACCTAAAGAACCTTACCTTCCCTAGATAAATCGATAGTGTCGAGGTGCGATAATGGATTACAAAATAAAGTCGATCAGCCTGATTCTGACCATGCTTATTGCGGCAAGCGCGCTCTTTGCGTCCGCGGCAATTGCGGGAACTTCCGACGAGCCTGAGATAACCGACCCGAGCGGAGATGCCGTAATCGGGGAATTTCCTGCCGCGACTCCTGTCAATTCGGCCGATATAGTGGCCGCATGGATGAACGACGACGGCGAGAACCTGTCGACCACGATACAACTTTTTGCAATGGATTCGGATCCGACGGCGCCCGAATTCTTTTTCCTTTTCGAATTGCTACACATACGGGTAATCGTTTATGAATTCCACTTCACGGTCGACGAAACCGCATGCTGGACGAGAGCGACCTACCAGCTATCCGAGCCGAGTCCGCCCGATGTACCTGGCTCTGCGTATACGTGGGAATCGTCTGCGGGAACCGCGAACGGCGTAGTCGACGATGCCAACAACACCCTTACGATAATAGTGCCTCTCGAAGATTTGGGGGTGTCTGTTGGTGACATAGCAACAGAACTCTACGTCACTTCCGCAGCATATCTCCTCATGACGGACCTGTCCCCAGTGGCCGAAGACCGTGCCCCGGACGCAGACTTCGGCGAGGATTATACGATCGGCGGCGCGGGCGGCGTGCCTACCCCCGAGATAACCCTCTCTTGCAGCAGCAAGAGCAAGAACGTTGCCCCCGGCGCAAATGTCACCTACGCAATGGTCATCTACAACACGGGCGGCACCGAGCACGCCGTGACGCTTGCATACGCAGGCCTTCCGTCCGGCTGGACAGCCACCTTCGATGGCGGCAGCGCAACAGCCACGATAACCGTGCCCGCGCAGGCCGGCTCGACGCCGGGCTACAAGACAGCGAACCTGACAGTCGGCGCGCCGGCAACGGCGGCCGTAGGCGAAGCGGCCGCAGTCAACGTCACAGCGACATACGTCGTAAGTTCCGTTAGTCATTCGAGCAGCGCACTGCTCACCTCCAAGGTCGTAGCCGCAGGCGACGACACCCCGCCCGGCGACGACCCGGCGACGACGATGATGACGGCGCCGGCGGAGAGGGCATAACCGGGAAGATGAACGACTTTGCCGAGACGCTGGGGCTTGGCGGCGTTGCGGACCAAATCGGCCTCGAACCGTGGATTCTCCTGCTCCTGCTTATATTGCTCATCGTAATCCTGCTGATAATAATCATAATATTACTTCTGAAGGGAAAGAAGGCGATAAGGATATACGCCCTTGAAAAGCTGCACGAGGTCGACCCCGGCGAAATAGCCGAGTTCCAGATAACCGTGCAGAATCAGTGCAAGCAGAAGCCAAACGGCAAGAACCGCCTCATAATCGGACTCGAGAGAATTGGCGACCTCCCGTCCGGCTGGAAGGCCGAGATGAACAAGGGCTCCTTCGACCTCGACGGCGGTGAATCCGGCGAACTGAAGCTGACTGTGAAAACCTCGCCTTCGGCTTCGATGGACGAGTGGGCGAACATAACCGTCAAGGCCACGCCGCAGGAGAAGCCGAAAAAGGCGGCGGCGGTCGCGACGATAACGATGATAAAGGAGCACAAACCTGATCTCGTCATAACGAACGTCACCCACGCGCCTGTTTCGTTCAAGGGAGGCGACGTAGTCACCACTTCCGCCACGGTCGAGAACAACGGCGATGCGCCCGCGGAGAACATTGCGGTCGTGTTCTACGTGGACGGCGAGGAGCGCGGACGCCTCGGCAACCTCAATCTCGTTCCCGGAGCGAAGGCGAAAGTCAAGTTCCCGTGGAAGGCGGGCGAAGGGGAGAACCACATCAACATGAAAGTAGAGGGCGTGTGAAAAAGTCGCCATCAGGCGATTTTTAAACAAGCCGAACATCAGTGAGGACGCGTGAAAAAGTCGCCATCAGGCGATTTTTAAACAAGCCGAACATCAGTGAGGACGCGTAATCCTAAAAACCCATTTTTCAAAATCCCCACTTTCCCGCAACACTCTTTTGATTTTTTCACATCCTTTTTCGATTTTCCTCATCCTTATGGCATTTTCACCCTCAAAACGTTTTTTAACCAAAACTCAATGCTGAATCATCAAAACTAAGCTGGTTTGACAATGAAGACGACTGACGGGCAGCAAAGGGAAGGGCTGCGGGACGAACTGCGCAACTGCGAGTCGAAACACAGGATGTTGATAGAGCGGCGCAACGAGCTAAACGAGCAGGCGAAGGTCACTAGGGAAGAGCGCGACATGCTCAATACGAGCAGAAAGGAGCTCGTCGGGAAGATGAACGCGTTGCGCGACGCCCGCACCGCGGCGGTTGCCCGGATGAAGCTTCACCGCGATGCGAGAAACGAGTACCAGAAGCAGGCAAAATCGCTGATAGAGGCGCAGAAAAAGAAGAAGGGGGGTATCGAGGGGTCGCTGCCCATGCGCGCAAACGAACTGAAAGCCGAGATACAGACACTCGAGCACAGGCAGGAAACCGTTCCGATGTCGGGCGCAAAGGAGAACGAATTAATAGACGACATCAGGGCAAAGCGCGCCGATTACGAGCGCATCTCGAAGGAGATTGGCAAGCAGAAGCTCCTGAAAGTCGACCTCTCCGACACCCACAAGGCGATAGACGAGCTTTTCAAGCACGCGGACGACGAGCATATCCTCGTGCAGAAATACTACGCAGAGTCGCAGGCCGCGCACGAGGAGTACGTGAAACTAGCATCCGATATATCGGTGCTTATCTCCGAAGCGAACAAGAAGCACGAGGAGTACGTCGAACTGAAGGCGCGCGCGGACGAGCACCACGTAAAGGCGCAGGAGATGCGCGCCAAGGTCATGGAGATGAAGAAGGAGCAGTTCGACGAGCGAAAGGCGGCAAGGCAGGCGATAAGCGATGTCAACGTGGCCGCAAGGAAGGCGCTCGCGGACGAGTCGGTTCTCGACAACGTCGCGGATTCGGCCCTCGACGCGCTGAAGAAGGGGAACAGGATATCGCTGTAATCCTCAATCCAAACCACCTCTCTTTTTAAAAGAGCATATCTCCACAATCCCGTATCTTCAGAATCTCTCGCAAAAATCTCGTATCTTCAGAATCTCTCGCAAAAATCTCCGTATCTTCAGAATCTCTCGCAAAAATCTCGCCGCTTCGTTCTTCTCGAAAAACAGCCGCATCACTTTTAAATACCCCCTTGACAATATTTCATTAATGGTGAACGTATGAAAAACGTCTATTTCGTAGTTCTGATAGCAAGCGCGTTACTGTTGCCGATGATAATGCCGACTGTTCCGGCAGCCGCCGGAGACCCCAAGGTCTGGGATACAGGCTCGATAAACGACCTTGCGATGTCGGGCAACGGCAAGTTCCTCGTGGCAGGGTGCGCGGACAAGCAGGTTTACGCGATCAACTGGAACAGCGATTCCGTCGAATCCTACGATACTGCGACCGGTCCTCTTCGCACCGACGGAGGCGCGATAAACGCGGTCGACGTTTCAGACGAGGTTGAAACAGGCGAATATTATGCTGCGGCCGCATGCCAGGACAATTCGGTCTATTTCCTCAAGAGGACGAGCGCCGCGTGGATTGGAAGTATCGATTTAAGCAGGCCGGTTTCGACAGTCGCCATATCGGATAACGGCATGTACGCGGTCGCCGGCACTGCCGTCGAAACATGGCGCACCGAGAACGCGAAGATACACCTGATGACGAGAAGCGGCGATGTGGTCACAGAGACAAAGGGCACTTCCAACCCGTGGCCGTTCACGGTTAAAGGAAAATCCTCGGTGGAGCCAACCAGGAACATAAAAGCCATTGAACTGTCGGGCGACGGAAAATACATGGTCGCCGCGGCAGGCGGCTACGCCTACCAGTTCGAGAGAAGCGTTGGCGAGCAGTGGAACAGGTCGTTCACAAGCGACGTCACCGACGTCGCAATATCAAATGACGGCGGATATTATGCCGTTTCGACAGGTAACTTTATTCACGGCTTTGTAAGGGCGACTCGGCAGGGCTGGGCGTATAACGCGGGCGCAAGCGTAAGCAAGATCGCGATATCCGGCGACGGCAAACTGATAGCCGCCACCGCCGGATCAAAACTCGTCGTTCTCGCATTCAACGCATCCGCAGCGCAGCCTCTCTCGCTAAAATGGAGCTTCTCGGCGCCAAACGCGCTTAGCAGCCTTGCCATTTCGAAGGATGGCAACTACGTATCGGTTTCAAGCGGCAACAACGCATATTACTTCCATACGAGTTCGAACACTCCCATCCGGAACTACGCGGGCGGCATGAGCGCGGTCTGCGTGGACGACAAGGGCGCATATCACGCGACCGGAGGCTCAAGCAAGGTCTATCTCATGGAGCCGGTCTACGGAATAGAGATATCGTCGCAGTCGCACACGGCATCGCTTTTGCCTGGCGCGAACAGGACATTCCAACTGACCGTAACCAACAAAGGCAACCGCTACGACCCGGTTTCGCTTTCGCACGCAGGCACCTACATAGCGTGGGGCGCGTTCGACACTTCGCCCTTAACGATTTCCCCCGAAAATTCGGCGCTGTTCAACTACACGGTCGCGGTCCCCGACAAGAACTCGCTAGGGGATTACGGCGCGGCAAAGGCGGGCACGATAGCCCTGATACCGGTTAAGGCGACCTCCGGCCTCTCTTCGGCTGTGCACGGCTCACTCGACCTCGAAGTGAGCGTCCTGCAGAGATACAGCGCCTCGGTGCAGCCTGCGAGGGTTGCGGCTTCCGCCGATGCGGGGAGCGGCGCCACCCTCTCGTTTACGATACTGAATTCTGGCAACGGCGGCGATAAGATAAAGCTCTCCGTAAGCGAGACCACCTCGACAGGATGGCCATATACGCTTGGCGCAAGCACGCTCGAACTCGGATCCAACAGGTATCAGGAGGTCACGCTCACGGTCACGCCGCCGGCAAACGCTCTTGACGGTTCGCAGGCAGAGTTTCGGATAAGCGCAAAACCGCAGAACGGCGCCGGAGCCGCAGCAATCGCGGAAGGAGCGGTCGCGGTCAATCCGGTTTACGGCGTAAAACTCGAAGGCGAGAGCGCCATCAGCGTGAAGGAAGCGTCTGCCGTGCAGCACTCGTTTAGCGTGAAGAACACGGGCAACCTCGATAGTACATACCTGCTTTCGGTATCTACCTCGGCGAGCGGCTGGGAATATCATCTGTCCGAGGAATCGCTCGAAGTTTCGGCAGGTGCGGCAAGAACGGTCACCCTGACGGTCGTGCCGCCGGAGGGCGCCAAAGCAGGCGCCAAGGCGACTTTTACCATATCTGTTGTTGCAGAGGACAGCAGCGCGACATCTTCGACGCTCGCAGTCAGCGCGGTAGTGGAAAAGGTCGGCGGGATACCGGGTTTTGAAGTCGCATTCGCGATTCTCGGCGGGCTTTTCGTGGCGATTGCCACAAGAAGGAAGCGCTAAACGTCCGTAACTAAAACAGAGGATGAATATTATGACCGGACTAACCCCTTCGCAGGATGCGCAACAGAAACCTGCCGTTAAGACAAGCATATCAGAGATAAGAAAGATGAACTTGAAAGGGATCTCAGAAAAGAAAGACCCCCAAATATACATCGACCATATATTCGAAACGGCTGATGAAATCGACGAGCTCATCGGGGAAATGGGTTTCGAAGAGTTTCTGAAAGATATCGCAGTCAAAAAGGCGGTCGTGTGCAACCTCATGATCATAGGTGAAGCCGCGGGGTGTATAGACCAAGAAACGAGAGCGAAATACCATGATGTCAAATGGAGCAAGATCGTGGGAATGAGGAACAAGCTCATCCACGAATATTTCGGAATAGATTATGAGGCTGTTTGGGGCGCCGTGCGTACGCATCTTCCGGAACTAAAACAGCAATTGAAAAAAACGAGGCGATAGTATGAAACCCCGCTACGCAGATATAGATGTCGACGCGCTCGTCAAAGAGTGCGTAAAACACAACATAAGATTCATGGGTATCTTCGGCTCATATGCCAGAGGGGAACAGAAGAAAGGCAGCGACATGGACATCTTGGTTGAATTCTCTGACAAGAAGAGTCTTTTCGATTTGATGGATATCGAAGAAGAGCTTACGGAGATTCTTGGCATGCCTGTTGACATTGTCACGAAAAATGCGCTGCACCCCAAAATACGGGATAACATACTAAAAGAACTCCGGGTGATTTTCCAGCAATCGGCGTAATGAAAGGAAGTAATTCAGCCGGCGTGTCGAACGTTTTCGTTTCTCTGTCACGGGCAACGCACTCTTTTCACTTTTTTGCACCACAATTCTTTTATTCTAGAAACGAACTCCCCCTACCAGAAAGAGCGTATGCCATCGGGCATACCATAATGATAAAGATAACGAAAAACAGAGGAGTTGAAAAATATGACAAAAACAGGCAATTTCAACATGCCAAGGATGCTGGCCGTAATGCTGAGCGTCATGTTCCTTGTTCCGGCAGGAATGATTTTTTCAGGAAATAACGCAGAGGCGGCATCCCAAAGCTTTCCCGGCGTCCAGAGAACGCAGGTGGATACCCTGAATTTCTGGTTCCATTACAATTACAACATGGATTTTTCAGAATCCACTGCCGAGGACCCAACGATAGAACCCGCCTTCGATGTGGACGACAGCGGTCCTTATACGCTGCCGATAGGTTTTGTCTATGATCCTACCTCTCCGTATACGGGGGATGCCCTCAAAAGCGACCTTGCAGTGAG
Organism: Thermoplasmata archaeon HGW-Thermoplasmata-1; assembly: GCA_002838935.1. Taxonomy (GTDB): domain Archaea; phylum Thermoplasmatota; class E2. The sequence continues at coordinate 21,160 of PGXE01000007.1, forward strand.
AAACTACGCGGACGGCACATCCGGTAAGGTAATCATCTACGTCGCCTCGCCCGGAAATGTCTTGGTGGATGTCACTGTGACAGCGAAGCTTTACAAGGGTACGAATAGCGCGGGAGAATTGATGCTCGAAGGCGAAAAAACGGAAGAATCTTTAGTGGGGGAAGATATGACGTTCACAATACCCCTCTCTTTGCCCGAGTCGAAGAATGAATGTGTATTTAGCCAGGGCGAGATGATATACGTTAAGATCGAGGCCGCACCCTCAGACCTAGCTGATCCCATTTTCCTCTACGACAGTGTGGACTACCCGGCATATATGAGCCTCTTCTGCGAGAGCATCAAGACCGCTTTGGACACATACGACTACGAAAACAACGAAAAAGCAATATTTGATCCCCTTGCCGAGGACGACGACAACCGCACCGTGAACTTCAAGTATTATCTCACCAACGCTTTTGGAACCGGGTACAGCAGCACGCCGCGCGTTACGCTTACAGCACCGGACGGAACTGTCCTGTGCTATGACTATGCGACGCCGAACAACATAAATTCAGCTACGAAGCTCTATAACTATTCGTGGACGTATCCCGAGAATGCAGCCACCGGAGATTACACGGTGACGTTTTACGGCAAGTCCAACGGGGGTAACGCGCTGCCTTACCGCGACAACCTGAAATTCAGGATGGGCGACTTCGACTATAAATTCACGGCTTACGCAAACGACGTCACCCATTACGTTCGGGCAGGGGAATGGACTTCGTTTCTCATGAGAATAGAGAACACGGGCGCAACGACCGACACCTTCACTTTCGCAAACTCGGAGCCTGCATCGGGCTGGACCGCCGAAGCGCCCGCAGGCGTGAAGGTTGCGCCGGGCGGGCACGCGAACGTCTATTTCAAGATGAAGTCTCCCGACTCCGCGGCCGTGGGCGCGCTCTCGTCGCTGAGGCTTACAGCCACAAGCACCGGCGGCAAGGTTTCGCAAGACGTTGACGTAATCACGATAGTTACCGACAACACGATATACGGCGTAAAGCTCACCACGCCAACGCCCGAAATAAAGATGAAGTACAACACGACCGAAACGGTCGAGGTGATGGTGAAGAACCTCGGGACGCTGTCGGATACCTTCGGCCTTTCCTACGCGGTTTCGTCCGGCTGGACCGACGGCGAAGGAAACGCGCTTGACACCGATAAGTGGAATGTGGAGCTTCTGCCACCCACAATAGATAATCTATATGGTTCGAGCACCGAAATTTCCCTGCTCAAAGTGACAACTCCAGAAGACGCGCAGATAGGCCAGTATATCAATGTAGACATAACAGGCAAGTCCTTCAACTCGCCGACGAAGACGCATACCCTGCGTGTCAAGGTGGCGATAGGCGGGTTCTACGGGTTTGAGGTAGATATATTGGGTGATGCAAAAACGCATAATCTTGGAGGATATGGTGAAGATGAATGGCTGGTGGGTGTCTTGGGGGGCGGAGTCTTCAGCACGGTCTATACCCGTGCCGGCTATAACTATTTCACGATAATGATTCATAATACAGGCGACGAGGATACATATATGCTCTCACACTGGACGCAGACCCGCAGCGCAGCGTGGGGATACTGTCTTGAAGACCGCGACGGGAATGAGATAAGCAGCATAACTGTCCCTGCCGGAGGCTATGGCGAGTTTAGATTGAGAACATCATACACTTCGTATCCCACGAGCGGGACGTATGATAAATATTCCACTTATCACGTAGGGATAATGTCTCAGGCCAATCCCATAAAATATGTAACTGTGTCTGACCTTAAAACTGATGCCAACGATGGATATTCAGGCATTGAGAAATATAAAATATCTCTCGATGCGATAGAGATAACCGATCATGCTAATCATACTCTTGGATTGGCGGACATGGAGAAAACCCTAGTTCCGGGGGGGAATGTCAGTTACAAATTCAGAGTCACCAATACGGGCAACTTTGGTGACAACGCTTATTTGAGCAGTAGCCTTTCTTCTAAGCAAAAGCAAGATGGATGGAAGGTAGAGATGTTCGATGAGGCTGGCGATATAATTGGGGAAGATGGATACATCGCTCTTGGAACCGTTAATGCTGGCGCCTATACTGGAACCGGCCCCGGACTCGATGCTGAAATCGTTGTCAACGTCACTGCTCCCACAACCGCACAAGCCGGCGTATACCTCGACCTGACGGTTACGGCGGTCAGCAAGGGCGATGCCAGCAAATTCGACCAGATATCGTTCCTGACGACGATTGCGGAGACGAAAGCCGTCGATCTTTCAGTGTTGCCAGAAAGTGTGGCGATTCATCCCGGAAAGACGGCTAATTACCTCGTGACCGTCCACAACAGCGGAAGCACCTACGACGAGTTCGCGCTGTCCGCCGCCCTCGACAGCGCCTCGGTTGCGAAGGGTTGGGCCGCCTCGTTCTCGCAGGGCACGGTAGGCGTTCCCGCAGGCAGGAGCTACGGCACCGTGCTTTCGGTCAAGGCGCCGTCGAATGCCGCGAGCGGCGAAACCTGCACGATTAACGTAACTGCGTTCAACAAGAACGATGCTAAAGTCAACAAAAGCATAGTCGTCGAAGCCAGGGTCGAGAGCTTCGTTGCTGGCTTGACTGTCAGCGCAAATCCGGCGTCAGGCAGCGTGCGCTCCGGCGAGAGTCGCACCTACGAGATAACAGTCGAGAACAAGCAGACGATCGACGATACGATACTCGTCGTCGCATGTCCGGTCCCCGCAGGCTGGAACGTGACTTTCGCTTCGGGTAGCAAAGAGACGAGCGTTTCTCTCGGCGCAGGCAATTCGACGAAACTAATCCTGGCCGTTAAAGCACCCGTCGATGCTATCGCGGAAAGCGAGTTCTTGACTACAGTTAGGGGCGTTTCGTCTAACGTAGCCATATTCGACAAGGTCGGTATAATTACAAAGGTAACGGGCCAGGTCGGCGTCAGGATAGACTACGACTATCTGGCGAAGACGGTCGAACCCGGCGGTTATTTCAACTATCCGATTCGCATCTGGAACGAGGGCACGGACTGGGACACCATTTCGATAACTACCTCCGCCCCTCAGCCTGGCTGGACAGTTGCCGCAGCCGATGCCGCGCTCACGATACCGCCGCTCAGCTTCAAGCAGACCTACGTCAACGTGTCGGCTCCGGAATCTGCGGAGATGGGCGTGAGCATGAACACGCTCGTAACGGCACGTTCCGGCAAGGATTCGACAATCTATAAGACGGTTACGTTCAACACTACCGTGGCGATACGCGCACTCGACCTCATAAAAGCCTACAACCTTACGATGACGCGGCAGTTCCCTGCAGAATCCGCGTTCTACATGCTCACAGTCAAGAACACGGGAACGCTGACCGACGAATTCGGCGTTACGGTTTCCATGCCTGCAGAACTCCTTGAGCAGGGCTGGAACGCGTCGCTCGACGTGAACACGACCTCGCAGCTTTTAGTCGGCCAGTCGAAGGACATAAAGCTGAACGTGACCGCGCCGCTGAACGCAACGTCCGGGGATTACGCCCTCATATCCGTAAGGGCGCAGTCGCAAGGCAGAGTGTCCGTCGCAAAGACGGCGGTCGTGAACGTCAGCATATGCGACTACGCGGCAAGGGACCTTGACGGCGACGGAGTGATGGAATACGCGGGCGACATCGACGGCAACGCGACGACCGGCTACGAACGGTTCTTCGATTCCGGCATTGGCAACAACACGACTGCGATGGTATACCGCGTCTTTGGCGACCCGATAAACAAGACCGGCTTTATCCTCACGTCCGTCGATGAGGGAGTCGTCTACAAGTACTGGAACCCGCACGACGACGTGGTGACCAACATCACCTACCTCGCGAACATCACGGGCGATGAACTCCGGGAGATATTCATCGATACCACCGGCAACGGCAAGGTCGACGCCGTGTTCTTCCCGGAAACCGGGATGCTTTACCCTGTCATAATCGTGGATATCGACGGCGTCGAGCATTTCGTCGTGGACCTCAACGGGAACGGCGTGATGGACGAGGGCGACATCGTCTACAACCCGACCACTGCCGAGACCTACACCGTGATGCCCGAAGAATCGCTTGCAGACAAACTGCTCGGCTACTGGTACGTCTATCTCCTTGCCGCTGTCGTGGCGCTGCTTGCGATAGTCGTGTCGAGCGTCAAGAGAAAGAAGTAGGCAAAAAACGGCGCGGCCCGCGCAAATGCCCAGAACGCCATGCGCGAAAAGCGGCAAAGCAACCGCCCCTCCCGCATCAACTCTTTTCACTCTTCTAAAACCGGTTTTTTCCTTTCTTGTGTTTTTCCAAGATCCACCCATATCTCGGCAAAACGGTCGACCGTTTCGTCTAGGAAGCTTTCTTTGTAGGTTATCAGTAGTTCTGTTACCGCGTCCTCGTTTTCAATGCAGAGGCGGCCGTTTGGGTCATTTGACACTATTCCGTTTTTTAGCAGTTGAGAAAGCGCGGACGATAACGCCGCCCCATCGAGCCCGATGTGCGCGCAGGCGTCCTTCGCCGTGCACGGCCCGCTTAGAAGGAGGTGCATGACGAGGTCGCGGGCATCCTTGCGCCGCAAAAGCATCATCAAATCCTTCTCCTTTCTCCCCATCTTCTCCTTTACGAAATACCTCACGTTCCTGCCGTCGCGCTTCTTCATCACGAGCTCCTTTTTTTCGAGGTAGTGCAGGTGGTATTCGAGAGTGCCAGTCGTCATGCCTATCCGGCGCTGAAGCTCCCGGTGGTGTATCCCCGGATTCAGAAGAAGGGTGCGGTAGATGTTGCGCCGGTTCTCAAGAGCCAGCAAGTCGGGTTCCTTTCCCATGCGAAACCTTCTTTTCAGACCCTTCCAATCGCAAGCGCCATGAACGCGAGAACGCCAAGCACGTAGAGCGAGAGCATGTTCAGCAGCGTGCCAGTCGATATCGCAACGGCAAAGCTCTCGAGCACGAGAGTCAGGCCGAATATCAAAAGCAGCAGTATCGCGCAGGCAATGAAGAAAAGCCGCAGGCTGCCCTGTTTCCTGTAGGCCGCAACCGACGTGTAGAGGAGCCAGCCGGAGAGCAGGGATATGCTTATACCTAGGATTAGATGCAGCAGGTTCATATTATCACAATATCGGGCAAACGCATGTCCGCTTATTAATTCTTTTGAAAAACGAACGTCAAAACAGAAAAAGTGCAGGCTCACTCCCTTGGTGTTGCAACCTTCCGGACCGACGGTGCGGTATCGGGTGCATTTTTCACCCTTGGGGTGGTGTCGCGCAGATGCGCCCACGTTTCAAACGATCTCGGGTGGTAGCCGCTGTGGGATGCGCAGTATTTGCTTCCATCCTTTGCAACGTTCCCGCATTGCCTGCCGGACTCCGTTACCGCAGCGCACTGATAGTTTTTGGGATCACCCTCTGAAGATGCGGCCGTATCCGCGTTTTCGTATTGGACTCCGAGGATGGCGGGTTTCGTGTGGATGATGCCTTGCGCCGGTTCGTCCTCCATGCTCTTCATCATCTGCCCTTCGGTAAGTGGATAGTAACCCTTGTGCGAAGCGCAGTATTTGCTCCCTCTGCGTGCCGAGTTCGTGCACTGTTCGTCCGCCGCCGTTATCGCCATGCACTGCGGGCGGTAGCTCTTCTCCTCTGCGGCGTGATGGATGCGGTGGCCCTCCTTCATGAGAAACGGCATACCGGTCTGCTCGCTTACGCCGACGACGTACCCGTCTGGCTTTGGCGTCGGCTCCCCGCTTTTTGGCGTATGCTTCGAAAAGAAATAAATCGGCCTGCTCTTGCCGTTCTTGAGCGCGATGTCACTGCGGTATAACGTATAATCGCCGTAATGAAAAGGCGCTTCCCGCATCTTCGTTTCGCATAATGCCGTTGGCGCGAGGGGGGCTGGTTTAGCAGTTATCTTTCCTTTTGCCCAGCATGCGGGGCATATCGCGCGGTGACCATACTGGGACTTCTCGGCGCGGAATATCTCGCCGCATTTCTCGCACTTCACCTTCATGTCCGTGGTTTCCCATTTTGCGTCAGCCGGATACTCGTCGCTTTCGGCGGCCGCCTCTTTTTTTGAGCGAGCCCTTTTCTTTGCGGATACGAGGGCGAGTATCAGTATGAGAATCAGCAGCACGCCGATTGCCCCAAGCACTATCGGCGCCCAAAGCACGACCGTGTCGAACGACACGCCGGTTCCAAAGAGGTCGGCGTCGCCCTCTGCGAACTTCAAAATCACGTATGTGAACAAACCTGCTATGGCAAGAACGAGTATCAGCAGGATTACGGCGGGGGCCACCCACCACCTCGCGGCCTTTTTCTCCTTGGTTTTACGAGCGGACTTTTTATCCTTTGTCATGAGCGCACCATCCATCGCGTCAATTGCACAGATCCCCTGCCCGGGCATCAGGTCTATCTATGCAAGAATGAAGAATACTTAATATAACCTTTTTGGTCGCATATACCTGTTTTTCTGCCATCTCCCCCCATTTTTCCAATAAAAACCTTATAGGCCTCATTCATTCAGGGATATACCAAAAAAGAGACGTGAAGAGGGATATCATGACCTGTGCTTCTATTTCACAAAGCCTAAAAAACGGTTTCGCCATCAGCGTTGAGAAACTTGGCAAAATGGCAAAAAGGCCGGCAGTGGCCGCCGCGGCGATCCTGTTCGTACCCGGCCTGTTCATACTCTTGGGCCACATCCTATACACGAACCTCGACAGCTACCTTTTCAGCCTTATCGTCATGGCGCCGATGTTCGTCGGCCTTGGTTTCCTCGGCCTGGGCTACATCTTCCGCCTTCGCTCGCGCCACATACTGATGGCCGTCGGCTGGCTCGTCTTCTCGCTTTACTGGGGAACGCAGGTCGACCTTCTTTACTGGGAGGAGGGCGGATTCATAAACGCGGCCTTTGGCGCCGCAGCCGTTTACCTTTTTGCGTATCTCGCATACCACGAGGTCATCTCCCATGCGAAGAAGGAGAATTTCGCGCCACTCGAGTTCATGGCCGGAGCGACGTTCGTTGCCGCGTTCTTCTATTTTCTCGTAGAGCGGATACCTTCAGTATCGCGGTTCCTGATAACCGAGGTGGCCGACCAGTCCGCCGGCGTTCTGCGGCTATTCGGGCACGACTTCACGTCAGGCGTCGCAATCCTGCCGCACGGCGCACCCTGGTTTGCATTCAACGCGCCGATATATTATAACGGCGAGATGACGAATATCTCGATAATACTCGCCTGCACCGCGCTGCAGTCGATAATGATATTCGTGGGTGCAATCTACGCCACGACAGGCAAGATACCGCTCAAAAGAAGGATTGCGGCGCTCGCTGCAACCGCCATACCGATATACGTTCTCAACCTTTTCAGGAACGCAGGCGTTATCTGGGCGGTCATAGTCAGGGGGTGGGATTTCGGGATCGTTCACGACTGGGTGGCGAAGTTCGGCGTGCTCCTGGTTTTGGTGGCGCTTGCCTATATCGTCTTCAAGCTTCTTCCAGAGCTTTACGACGACCTCGCAGGCCTGCTCGACCTTCCAAAGAGAAACGGCCCCGTAGAGCGGTTCTTCAGGGAGCGTTTTGGCAAAAAACCGGAAACCTTGAATGAGCAGGGTGGAGAGGAATGAGGATAGCGGCGGGTTCCGTCTCGTGGATAATGGCGTCCCTTGCGGCAACGGCGCTGCTGCTTTTCGCATCCGTGCCAATATATACCGGAGGCGGGCGGTGGTTTCTCGCGCTGCCGCTCGCATCGTTGCTTTTCACTCTGTTCCTTTTCTTCTTCTTTCGCGACCCCGTGCGCAGTATCGGTGCCGGCATCGTGGCGCCCGCCGACGGGAAGGTGCAGTTTCTCGACCGCGTGAGCGACTCCGACGTCGGCGACGCGGTGCGGCTTTCGGTTTTCATGAACCTGCACAACGTCCACGTCAACCGCTTCCCTCTTGCCGGACGGGTTATTTCGGTAGAGCGCGCCGCCGGAAAGCACCTGCCGGCATTCGATAAGGATTCGGAGCGAAACGAGCGCGCGGTCATACTTATGGAAACCGGCATAGGCACAGTCAAGCTCGTGCAGATAGCGGGCGCCGTTGCAAGGCGGATATACCCCTACGTCAAGGGCGGGGAGAGCGTGCGGAAAGGCGACAAACTGGGCCTCATTCGGCTCGGTTCGCGTTTTGACATCTACGTTCCTTTTGGCGGCGCAGAGTTTACGGTAAAGGTGGGGGACAGGGTTCTTGCAGGCTTGACTTCGATAGGGCGCACGCTATAAAACCTCTTTTGCCGGAGCAAATCCCGCAAGCAACAGGCAGCAAAAGCAAAACGCGCGCAATATGGGCGCGCGCAATCGCAAAAATGTCAATACTTCTTTCTTGTGAATACCCAGTGGACTGCGATAACGATCAGCAACGAGCCCATGACGAGCGGTATTATGAACGCAGGCTCCTCGCCGTATTCGGGATAGATGAAAAGCGTGTATTCCGGGGATGCTGCCGCATTTCCCGAAACGTCGGTCACTATGATAGAAAACTTCATGGTGCCCCCCTTTTCCACGTCCGGGAGGGCGACTTCGTAGAAAGTTTCGCCCGCGCCCCCTTCGTGCATCTCTGCAAGTTCCGCGTAATCCATGACACCGTTGAGTTCGTAGTGCAACTCCGCCTTCAGTATGGCGTTGTTGTCTATCGCGCTGCATCCGACCCATACCGGCTGTTTCCACATCGAATAGCTCTTCTTTCCGGCTTGCGAGATGTCGATGGTTTGCGCCTTCGACTCGCCGATGACCGTAATCGATATCTCGCGCCCTCCATTCTTTAGAAGTTCCGGTTTTTTGGTGTCGTTGTATGAAACGGTTATCCGGGTAACGTCCTTTTCGAGCATCACGCTGCCGTTTATCGTAATCCTCCCGGAGGTTTCGTTATGCACGAATTCGACCTCGTTTTCGCCCACGAAAACCGATTCGCAGGCCACGCCTTCGTTGAGCGCCAACGTCAGGTTATTCAATGCGATTGCGCGCTCCGGATTGAAGAGCGATATCCGTATCTCCCGCTCGCCGTATTCTATCGTTTTAGGGAATATCGCAAGGGGCTGTTCTATCCTGAGTGTATTCTGCCCTTGCAAGAGCGGCGTCACGGTTGCGAAGTGGTTCGCGCTTTTTGCATCTATGAAAAATCCGATTTCACGTAAAGCGCCCTCGTCAAGCAGGTATCCTCTTGAACCGAATGCGCCCGAAAGGTAATTTTCGCCAAGAGGGCTTGCCCATCCGCTTATCGCCCCAAGCGGCCCCAAAACGACCCGCCCCGGGCTTTCCACATCGGAATCTATCGTGACGTTCCACCTTGAGCGGCTTTCAAGGATATTGCCGCCGTCGACAGCATCGGCAAAGCGTTCGTAACCGGAGGCCGCCTTCTTGCCGGCGTATATCGTCAAATTGGATTCGAAAGGTTCGTCCGCCTTAATCGACAGCCCGCAAGACATGGAGAAGAGGGCAAAAGCCATTGCCTCGATATCAGGCGAGCCATCCGGTTTTACGAGCCAGCCGCTTTCGTAATCGAGCATTCCGCTGCCAAGCAGCCCCCTCGTAAAGAGCTTGCCCTCAAGGGATGACGCCGCCGCAGCCGCGTCGAGCACGACGCCTCCGCCCGCGTATACCGTCTCATCGGGAAAGAGTTCGCTCATCTTGAGCAGCAAGATGTGAAAGAGGGACGCGCCAAGCGAGCCGCTTACCCCGTCGCCGAAGCTGTCGAACACGAGCGCACCGCCGTCAAGAGAGTAACGCGACAGCACCTCCGCTATGAACCTTGTTGCCTGGATCGAACGCACGGCGACCTCGTCGTTTTGCACCCGTTCGTGCAGCAGGAGCCCGGCAAGCGCGAGGGCCGCATTGTCGCAGGCGTTTCTTTTGCCGTCAGAGAGGTAAGCGCCACCGGAGAAATTCGTCCCCCCAAGATATTCGAGCGTTCTTTTCGCGTTCTTCTCGTATTCAGTAAAGCCGCCGTCGGCTACCTCAAGGGCGGCGATGACGGCAAGCGCCTGTTCGTAGTTGCCGGAATATCCGTCCCCGCCGCTGCCGCGCCCGTCCCCGCCGTAAATTCCCGGGACATCGGCCTTTCCGTAGATGTCGCCGTCGTGCGTGCCGTCCATCCAGGCGGCTACGGTGTCCGCCCTCTGAAGATAACCGTAAAGCCGGGTGGCGTCGTAAAGCGCCTTTGCAGCGATTATTGCCCATGCGTTTGCCAGAAGCGGGTCGCTGCCGTAAGGGTCGTAGCATCCAGTGTCGAGATCGAAGAACTGTTCGCAATATTGCCATGCGGTTTCGGCCCTATCGCGGTAAAGCGGGTCGCCGCCTCTTTGTGAAAGCACGGCAAGGGCCGCCATCCCCGCGAACTGACCGTATGGCGGCGCACCGAAAGCCTCCCCGAGGTCAGCATCCTGGCGGAGTATCTCGCCATCCGGCGCCACCGCTTCCAAAAGGGCATTCGCGAGGACGAGGTCGATGGTGGCTGCACCCTCAAGCGGCTTCGCATAAATGGCGGATGCGCCGCTGCAGCACGCGGAGAGCAGCAGGGCGCCAACAATCGCAAGCGAGATGCCGTAAAGAGCCTGATGTTTTCCCATCAAAAGGCAAATGGCTTTAATGCTTAAATCATTTCGTAAGTTGATTCCATGGCGGACGAACAGCAAAAAACAGGCCTTCGCGGGTTGTTTGTGACCTTTGACGGCATAGACGGCTCAGGCAAATCGACAGCCATCAAGAAGGTTGCCCGCGAACTCGTTAAAAGGGGATACGACGTTTTGCTGACGCGCGAGCCGACTGATAGCTGGCTTGGGGACGCGGTGAACCGGGCGATAAGGGAGCAGGCCGACCCGTTTGTCATAGCCTTTGCGTTCATGGCTGACCGCGCGCTGCACGTAAACAGGATAGTGAAGTGGCTCGAGGAGGGAAAGATAGTCCTCTGCGACCGCTACGTCGATTCTACCTACGCCTATCAGGCCGCGCACATGGAAGGGTTCATGGAGAAGCCGATTGAATGGCTAAAGGCGATGCACGAGCCGTTTGCGCTGTGTCCTGATATCACGCTGCTTTTCGACATCTCTCCCGAAGATGCACTTGCCAGGGTGCAGGGAAGGGAAGAGCTCATCATGTTCGAGAAGGTCGAATTCCTTTCAAAGGTAGGGCAGAACTACCTTTTGCTTCTCGAAGACAATCCTGTTATGGCAAGGATTGACGCATCGAAAAGCATCACCGCTGTCGCGTCGGATTGCCTGAAAAAGATACTCGAAAGGATTCAGGATAATCCGGAGTAATCCGGAATAAATGTTATTTTGAGAGGCTTCGAGAAGCCGCTGGCGCAGACGAAAAGCACAAAATATTTGGCGTGAATTACGCCCTCTCGCTTTCGCGATTCGGCTCAGTCGCAAATCGAAGATTTGCTCCTACGTCCCAATGCTCACGTTATTCGCATTGGTTCTAATTCCGCAAGCGGCACTGTGAATTTGAAAAATTGGTGAGTTTGAAAGCCGCTGGCGTGAATTGAACACGCGACCTACTCCTTACCAAGGAGTCGCTATACCTCTAAGCCACAGCGGCATGCGAGCAAGTCCGATATTGGCTCTTTCTTTTTAAGCTTTACCAACTTTTTCGCAAAGAGTTTGGACCCATCGCAACAGGGATATTCTGCCTTATAAAAAACCATAAATGCTTAAATACGGGCTTGATTATTCCGTGTTTGCGTTCTCACAATGGGCCCATAGCTTAGTTGGTTAGAGCGCCCGGCTCATAACCGGGCGGTCGCCGGTTCGAATCCGGTTGGGCCCACCAATAACCCAATTTTACAAACCAACCAAGGACCAGACTGATATGGCTTAAACCGCTTCTCAAAATTCCAAAAAGGTTTAAGACAACTATCCGGTTGTGCCCATACCTACTTCTCAAACTCACAAAACAGCCGGATGAGAACTAAAACCAACGAGCGAAGCGAGTTAGACTGTCGCGAGAATCCGATTGGGCACACATCACAAATTCCTTTGGGGGATAGGATATCTTTTTATATCGTATCCATCTAATATCACAACAGGTGAGTTTATGTCAAACACCAATACATCAAAAAAGGTGGCCGTTCTGGCGGTATTGCTGGCAGTTTCGTTCACGATTGCCGCGGCGGGCGCCGTTCTTGCGCAGGGCCAGTCCACAGGTGCAAAGGAAGGACAAGGCGGACCGCCGAGTTTCGCAGAGTCAAAAGCCGCAGGCAGCGAGAAGTGGATACTCAAAAACGACAACATAAGCGTCTGGTTCCAGGGGATGAAGCCCATGCTCAAGGTGTTCAGCACTGCCGAGGACGGCAACGTTTCCGGATATCTCATCAAGCTCGACCAGATATACGAGAGGGATGGGGACGGCAACAAGGTCGCATCCATAAACCTCAACGCGGCTTCCCTTGGGTGGACGAAGGCAGTAACGGAGACGGACGGCGGCCTCGATCTTCGCGTATTCGGCGAGGTTTCAGGCCCCGGTCTTTCGCCCACCACGACAAGCGCCTACATAGAGTTCGTGTTTCACCTCTATTCCAACTCCACCGATATAAAGTTCGATGTGAACGTCGAGGATTGGGGCTGGAAGTCGGATGACCCCGAAAACGCCACGCTTTCGCTGACGATGCTTCTCGTAGGCGAGAAAGCCCGCGAGAGATCAAACGGACAGGCCGTTAGCATGGGAAAGAAGGGCTACGTCGAGTGGGAGAAGAATGCAGAAGCCCACATGAGCAACGGCACTTCGAATGCCGCGCGGGTCCGCTCCAACGTTTCATCCGGGCAGGACGGAACGTTCGTAACGCTGACGTTCGAAACAGATGGCGGCTACGCATCGCTTTCCTACGATCCCACGCTCGGAGCGGATTCGATGGGAATACCGATTGGCTGGGGCGTGCCGATAGCGGCACTTGGGGCAGCAGTCGCGTTGATTTCGAGAAGGCGCAAGGCAAGTCTTTAGGGAACGGGGCGCGCTGCGACCGTAATGTAATACCCTTCCGCGTCAACCACGAGGGCCGAATTGGAATTCCCGTTATGATCGCTAAAGCGGTAGGTCGAAACGGTCCCGCCAAACCTTCTCGATATCGAATCCGCCATCTCCCGTTCGAGAGTCGAGAACCGTGCGGCATCGTCGCTTTCCATCTTGTGCGGCTTCTCATTGTCGATTGCTATCGTGCCGTAGTCGGGTATGTGCCAGTTGAGCCTTATTGTCGGCGGGTTGCCGTGACCGACTAGCGAAACCTCGCCGCTTTTTATGCCCAGCTTCTGGCGCAGTTTGTATTCCTCTCCTTCCATCAGTTTCTTTGCGTCCCATTTCTTGAGGACGGCCATCACCGTTTCTTCCATTCTTCATTCCTCCTTTCGGACCTGCCGTGCGGACTTTTTTCTGCCGCGTTCACCTGAATATTGCAGCGCGGGGTAGAAAAACCTTGTTTTTGCGCGGGGTCCTGTTTTTGCGAAGCGTTGCTGCGGTTTTCCAGCTTTATCCGCATGAGATATGAATTGGTTTCAATGATTTTTCCAACCCCTTAAATAACCCTTTTTAGATACCTTTTTCACGTCTATTACAGAGGTAATTTCATGTTCAAGGCTCACATAGAGATAAAACTCAAGAAAGGCGTGGTCGACCCCGAAGGCAAGAACATAGAAAAGACCCTTCACCTGCTTGGTTTTGACACCGTGAAAAGCGTCCACTCGCAAAAGGTCATAGTCGTGGAACTCGACGCCGCAAGCAAGGAAGACGCGGCCGCGAAGGTCGGCGAGATGTGCAAGAGGCTTCTCACGAACCCGGTCACCCACGACTACACGGTCGTCATTTCCTGATGTTCCGGGGGCGATTTATCTGACCGGCGCAAAACACCTGTTTCGGAAGATTGAGGGCGCGGACTTCGAGATTTACGAAATCGAACTTCTCGGCGCAAGCGACAAGGAACTAAAAGCGCTAAGCGACGAACTCGGGATACGGCTCTCGCCAGACGAGATGCGCACGATAAAGAAATACTTCGAAGGGAAGGGACGAAACCCGACGAACATAGAGTTGCAATCCCTCGGCCAGGCGTGGAGCGAGCACTGCTGCTACAAGTCGAGCAAGCCCGTTTTGCGCAAATTCCTCTTCGGCCTGAACCAGCCATACGTCATAGACAAGGGCGACGCGGGCGTGGTCGAGTTCGACGACGACAACGCCTACGCGATAAGGATAGAATCCCACAACCACCCCTCCGCGATAGAGCCCTACGGCGGCGCGGCAACGGGCATAGGCGGGATAATACGCGACATACTCTGCATGGGCGCAAAGCCGATAGCGCTTGCCGACCCGCTCTTTTTCGGCCCCCTCGACGCGCCGCTGGATTCGGTGCCGGAGGGCATAAAGCACCCCAAATATCTCGTATCCGGCGTCGTTTCCGGCATACGCGACTACGGCAACCGCGTTGGCGTCCCAACGATAGCTGGCTCCGTCACCTTTGACGAGAGCTACGTGGGAAACTGCCTCGTCAACGTCGCATGCGTAGGCATAGCAAAGAAATCCCAGCTTGTCACCAACTCCGCGAAGAACGAGGGCGACGCGCTCATCCTCGTCGGCGGCCACACCGGGCGCGACGGCATACACGGCGCAAACTTCGCGTCGGTTGAGATAACCTCGGAGACCGAGGAGCAGGACCGCGGTTCTGTGCAACTGGGCGATCCGATAACGAAGGAACCGGTCATCCACGTCTGCGTCGAGTGCGCGAAGAAGGGGCTTCTCACCGGCATGAAGGACCTTGGCGCCGGCGGCCTCTCCTGCGTCACGGGCGAGCTTTGCCTCAAGGGCGGCTTTGGGGCCGAGGTGCATCTCGACCGGGTCCCGCTCAAGGAGGCCGACATGGCCCCGTGGGAGATATGGGTCTCCGAGAGCCAGGAGCGCATGATGCTCGCGGTAAAGGAGGAGAACGTGCAGAAGGTGCTTGACATCTGCAACCTCTGGGACGTCTCCGCGATTCCGCTTGGAAATGCGATAAAGGACAAGGTCACGCGCATCTATTACCACGGAAAGAAGATATTCGAACTCGACCTCGACTTCCTCACCGAAGGGCCGGAGTATGAAAGGCCGTGCAATCTGCCGTCCGCGCCCATAATGGAAGAGGCAAAAAAGGCGAAAGCGGCAAAGCCCCGCAAGTTCGGCACTTACGGCGAGGCGCTCCTTGCGCTCCTTGCGGATTTCAACGTCTGCTGCCGCGACTGGGTCATAAGGCAATACGACCACGAGGTGCAGGGCAGGACCGTCATAAAGCCGCTCCAGGGCAAGATGAACGCGAACGGCCCCGGCGACGCGACCGTGCTAAAGCCGGTCGAGGACTCCTACCGCGGCCTTGCGCTCTCGATAGCCTCCTCGCCATTCACGACCGCGATAGACCCCTACAAGGGCGGCCTTGCGGTCATAGACGAGATGTGCAGGAACCTTGCGGCGGTCGGCGCGATGCCGCACTCCTACACGAACTGCCTCAACTTCGGCAACCCGGAAAAACCGGAGCGTTTCGGCGTATTCCACGAGGCGGTGCGCGGCCTTGGCGACGCGTCGAGGGCGATGTCGCTTCCCTGCCCGTCCGGAAACGTGAGTTTCTACAACGAGTCGCACAACGGCGCGATCAAGCCGACCATTTCGGTGCTTGGCGCGGGGATAGTCGATGATGTTCGCAAGTGCGTCACCACCGACCTCAAGTGCGCCGGCAATTCCATATACCTATTAGGCGAAACGCGCGAGGATTTCGGCGGCTCTGTCTATTCGCGCATAACCGGAAGGGACGGCGGGGTTTCGCCGATCGATCTCGAAAATCTCAAGAGCGGCGTGGCGGCGACCGTGAACGCCATACGTTCGGGATGCGTCGCTGCCTGCCACGACCTCTCCGACGGCGGCCTTGCGGTCGCGCTTGCGGAGATGTGCCTGGGCGGCTCCATCGGCGCGGAAGTGAACCTCGGTGCGCTCGGTGCGCTGCCGACCGACGCAAAACTCTTTGCGGAGTCCGCCACCCGCTGGCTCTTTGAAGTGAAGACTGGCGAGGAGAAGAGGTTCGAGGCCGCGATGAAGGGACTTATGCTGTTCAGGATAGGGACCGTCGGCGGGGAGTCGCTGACGGTTGCGGACGGCAAGAAGCAGGCGGTATGCGAGAACGTGGAGACGCTCAGGAAGGCTTGGGCGGAACCGCTCTGGAACGTCATGGGATGAGCGGAACAATCAGGGTGATCCAAGATGAAGGTATCAGACGCGAAGGTGTGCATCCTCCAGATAGAGGGGACGAACTGCGACGAGGAGACCTACTGGGCTTTCAAGAGACTCGGTGCCGACCCGGAGGTAGTCCACCTCAAGCAGCTCATAGGCACGGGCATACCGCACGGGATGAAGAGGTCGCTTTCCGACTACCAGTGCCTTATATTCCCCGGCGGCTTCTCCGCAGGCGACTACGTGAGGGCGGGAGCGATCTTCGCCGCAAGGATGAAGGCGACCCTCGCAAAGGAGTTGCGCACGTTCATCGGCGCTGGTTATCCGGTCGGCGGCATCTGCAACGGCTTCCAAATAATGGTCGAGCTTGGCGTGCTGCCCGGACTTGGCGAGAGCATGACGCCGCTTCCCGAAGCGATACTCGACAAGAACGACTCCGACCGCTACGAGTGCCGCCCGACGCTCCTAAAGCACGAGAGCAGGGGCAACTGCGTCTTCACCTCGAAGCTGCCGCAAAATAAGGTAGTCATGATCCCGTGCGCCCACGCCGAAGGGAAGCTGGCATTCCCCAAGAAGGAGGGGGACAGGATAGTCGAGAAACTGATCGAGAACGACCAGATAGTATTCCGCTACGTGGACGAGGATGGCAACTACGCGGGATATCCGTGGTGCCCCAACGGCGCGATATATAATATAGCGGGCATCTGCAACCCGGCGGGAAACGTATTCGGCCTGATGCCCCACCCGGAGCGCGCATTCCACCGATTCCAGCACCCGGACTGGACCCGCACCGGACTTGGCGAAAGCGGCGAGGGCGAGAACGGCGACGGAAAGGTAATATTCGAGTCGGCTCTGGACTACATAGGGAAGAAGTTCTAGAGCATCGTCTTTCTTATCGCCTCAGCAATCGGCGTCATGATTATATAGCGCCGCACCCCAAATATGACCTCGTTTTGCATAGCGCGTTTCGTGTCGCAATCGCCGTCATGATTATATAGCGCCGCACCCCAGATATGACCTCGTTTTGCATAGCGCGTTTCGTGTCGCAATCGGCGTCATGATTATATAGCGCCGCACCCATTATTGCATTGTGGGCGAATGGGCGAAATAGCGTCACCGAAGGAGTTCTTCGAAAGCGTAATGCCAAGCAGGTTCGATGCGGAGAAAGCTGCAGGCATCGACTGCATAATCCAGATGAGCATTACCGGACCGAACGGCGGGGAATGGCAGATAAACGTCAAGGATCAGAAGATGAACGTCTCCGCCGGAGTCAATCCGTCCCCGACGATAACGGTGACGATGAGCGACGAGGATTTCCTGAAAATGGTCAACGGAACACTGGGGACGATGGCCGCATTCTTTACAGGTAAACTCAAGTTCAAGGGCGACATGGCTACCGCGCTCAAGCTGCAGAAGATAGGGATTTTCAACTTTTAGTTAGTGTATTTGATATAATTATTCTTTCGCTTAGTTCATCTTCATCTTTACGAGCCCGTCCCTGCCGAAGGAAAGATGGCTGCCGAAAAGACTGCGTATGCTGGAGGCCTCGCTTTGCGGATGTGCGTCCGGATTTATGAGAAACAGCGCCGTTATCGTTCGGTCGGCCAAGCGCTCGAGCGCGGACTTTACGAAAGCGTATGCGGTTTTTATCCCGTCGGATATTATGAGGTCTGTAAGGTTGTCGTATATCATCGCCACGCTCTTTCCGGCGTGCTGTTCGAGTATCGGGGAGAGCATCAACTGCGCTCCGGCTTCTATAGTCTGGATGCGTTCCTCGCACTTTGCCACCGCGTATAGATTGCTCGACGGGTTGGTGATTACGACTACTTCGTCCCCGTTCTCCATAAATTCGATTACGAAGTCCCTCAGGCACATCTCGTATGGCGCCGCCGGATCGAATCCCAGCAGGATTTTTCTGCCCGAAACCTGCTGATGGCTGAGCGCGAGCGCCGCCGAAAACTTGATTTTCCTTACAATCGCCAGATGCTTTTCAACCTCCCCTTTGAGTATGTCGATTGTGAACGGCTTTACGATGTAGCCGTTTGCGCCCGCGTCCTTTCCCATCTTCTTGTCGGTGTCGCGCCCGAGCGCCGAGAAAAGCACTATCGGGATGAATCTTGTCTTGGAGTCCTGCTTGAGAATCCTGCATACGTCAAAACCGTTCTTTCCCGGAAGAATTATGTCGAGAAGGACAAGGTCGGGAAGTTCGGAGTTCGCCTTTGCCAGCGCATCGTCGCCGTCCGGCGCGGTGACGACCTCGTATCCTTCCCCCTCAAGCATTATCTTTGCGAGATTGAGGATATCATCCTCGTCGTCCACCACCAGAATTTTTCCCTTCATCCTTTACCACCATCCTCTAAGCGCTTATCTCTATTTCCCCCTTCTTGCTTTCCCTTCCCTTCTGCGTTTTTCGCCCCCCCCCCAAGCGAAATTTTGGGGATGCTCACCGTAAACGTCGCCCCTTTTCCTTCGCCTTCGGATTCCGCTTTGATTGTCCCGCCGTGCGCCTCGACTATGCCCTTGGCGACGCTCAATCCGAGTCCCGTTCCCTTGATATAGGTCGCTTTCTTGACGTCTGCAAACGGCTCAAATATCCTTGTCAAATCCTCCTTGCGGATTCCCATTCCGGTATCCGATATCGATACCCTGACGTCACCTCCTGCCTCTTCGGCGCGCATGGCTATTGTCCCGCTTTCCGGGGTGAACTTGGATGCGTTGTTGAGTATGTTCATGAACACCTGCTCCAGGCGCGCACCGTCGCCGTTGACGCTGAGCGGGCGCTCAGGTATTTCCAGATTCAGTTTCTGCTTTTTGTCTTCAACAAGCGGCTTGATTTCGCCGGCGCAGTGATTGATGGCGTCCCTCAGGTCTATCGGCTGCATTTCTATCGTCAGCCTTCCAGATTCGATGCGCTGCACGTCAAGCAGGTCCTCGACGAGCCGGAGCAGGCGGTCGGTGTTCCTCGCCGCAACATCAAGCAGGTCCCTTATCTTCTGGGGAACGTCGCCAGCCTTGCCGGAAAGCACCAAGTCCGTATATCCTTTCACCGACACTAACGGAGTGCGGAGTTCGTGCGTCGCTACGGATACGAACCGCGTCTTGAGTTCGCTCAGGCGCTTCGCGGCTTCCAACTGCGCCTGCACCTTCTCCGCCTTCTTGCGCTCGGTTATGTCCATCACGATTCCCTGATAGTGTATTATCCTGCCTGCCGGGTCGCGCCTGACAAACATCCTGTCCTCCACCCACCGCGTTTCCCCGGTCTTCGTGAGCAGGCGGTATTTCTGGGTGAATTCTTTGAGGTGCTGCTTAGTATAATCCGAAATCTCCGCGGCGACCCGTTTCGTGTCGTCCGGGTGGATTCTCTTCTCATACTGCCGATTCGCCATACCCTGCGTGGAGTAGCCGAACTGGCGTATGCTGTCTGAAACGTATTCCACGGGCCGTCCTTCCTCATTGCGCCATAGGAACACGACGACAGGGCTGCGGTTGATTATGTTCTCCATCTCCTCCCTTCTTGCCAGCGCCTCTATCAGGACTTTCTCGGCAATCTTTTTCTCGGTGACGTCCCTTATAATCGTCTGTACCGCCGGCCTGCCGCGATGGGTGGTCAGCACCGAAGAAACATCTACGTCGATAACGATTCCGTCAAGGCGCACGTACTTTTCCTCGATTGGAGATACTTTCTGCCCATTCTCGATGATTGCCTTAACCCGCTGCCCCACCTTGTCCCGGTAGTCCGGATGAACGACGTCCATTATCGGCTTTCCAATAATGTCCTCAGGGACTTTTGCGCCGATGAGTTTCACTCCGGCGGAGTTGACGAATACAAACTTTCCGTCCTGATGCACCGCGACGGCGTCCGGCGAAAGTTCCACCAGTTGGCGATATCTTTCCTCGCTCGCCTTGATTGCTTCCTCCGCCTTCTTGCGTTCCGTCAGGTCGTGGACGACGACCTGCCCTCCCATCAGTTTTCCATTCACTATCGACGGCATCGCATTTATCTCAACCACTGCTGGCGTGCCGTCTTTCCTGACGAGAGACATCTCCATGCCTTTTGTCTCCCCGCCCCCCATCGCTGCAGCGAGTGTTTCTTCGACTATCTTGGATGGCTCGGAGATTCCAAGATCCTGCATCATATCGACAATGTTTCTCCCGACGACTTCTTCCGATTTATACCCCGACATCTTCTCTATGGAAGGGGAAACATAGGTGACCTTCAGGCTCTCGTCCACGGTAAATATCAGGTCGAAACTGTTCTCCGCAATCGCCCTGAATCTCTCCTCGCTGTGCCTCAGTTCTTCTTCCATCTTCTTGCGCTCGGTGACATCACGCATCGTGGCCTGGATTCCCTTGAACTTCCCGTTGACAAACACTGGCGCGACGTTCACCTCGGTCTGGAGCGGAGTGCCGTCTTTCTTGGTCATTGGAATCTCAAGGCCTTCGATTGCGGTTCCTTCGGCAAGACTGCTCATATATTCCTTGAACATTTTCTCCGCATCCGGGATTTTCAGGTCGCCCATCACCGCAATTCCGCTCTTTCCGACGAATTCTTCCGGCTTGAATCCCCTAATCCTTTCCACGGACGGGGAGACGTATGTCACTATTCCATTCTCGTCTATCGTGGCTATGATGTCGAAGCTGTTCTCCGCCAGTTTTCTGAACTTTTCCTCGCTGCGCATGGCTTCGGATGCTTCTGATATGATGCTCCGCACCTTTTCCACCAGAAAGTCGTCGGCGGGAAGCGGCTTCGTTATGTAGCCGTCAGCCCCCGCCTCCTTCGCCATTTTCTTGTCGCTTTCCCTTCCAAGGGCGGAGAACATCACCACCGGGATGGCTTTTGTCTTTGGGTTGGATTTTATCTCTCTGCATGCCGCGA
>PGXE01000102.1 GCA_002838935.1 Thermoplasmata archaeon HGW-Thermoplasmata-1
ATGGGTTTTTAGTATAAATAATTTACGTAAATTAAAAATATTATAAGGCATTGAAGCAGAATATTTCAATTTACTTGAAAAAGGAACCAGAACGCCACCAGTGTCAGCGGGTGGTATTTTAGAAAAAAGTTGCAATATTAGCTAAATAGGTTACGGGTCGGCCTCAATTCATTTCCTTTCGGGGTTCGCTTCGCTCATCCCTCAATTCAAACGAATTGCAATACAATTCATTTCCTTTCGGGGTTCGCTTCGCTCATCCCTCAATTCAAACGAATTGCAATACAATTCATTTTCTTTCGGGGTTCGCTTCGCTCATCCCTCAATCGCGACGGGGGCAAATTATAATCTTTCACTATTTTTACTAAGAAATTATTCAGTAATACGCTTTCAGCAAGACGCACTTCTTTTAACTTCTTCATCCATTATCACCTCATGCATATCGCGATAATCTCGTCCAACGAAGATCCGGCGAGCGTCAACATACGCGGGCACCTACTGCAACACCTGGATTGGAATCCGCTGCAGGATGCGGCGTTCGACGGAAATCCGGTTTTCGTTTCGCAAACCAAGGAACACAAACTGCTTCTCGTTGCCATAAACGACATCCACATAAGGCGCGAGAACGTCGATGCGGAGATACGCGGGCAACACGGTTTCGACCCAGAAGCGGTCATCGTCGTTTCAAGGCATCGCGCCGAATCCGGAAAGAGGAGCCTCACCGTTCACCCCGTCGGCAATTACGGGGCGGCAGAATTCGGCGGCAAAGACAAAACCCTCGCACCGTCGGCGCCTTCCCTGATGGCGGCAGCGTTGCGCATACTCAAACGAAAGAGTGACGAGAAGGATATAAGCTACGACGTATGTTATGAAGTGACGCACCACGGCCCATACGTCGAGACGCCACTTATGTTCATCGAGATAGGCTCTTCAGGACAGGAGTGGGGGGACGACGCGGCAGGCAGTGCCATAGCGGAAACGCTTGCGGAACTGTTCCTTAACCCGGTTGCCGAACCTGAGCACGTTCTTGTCGGCATCGGCGGCGGGCACTATGCGCCCAGATTCACCGATCTCGTGCTCGAATACAAAAACGTGGCCATCGGGCACATGATACCCAACTATCGGCTCGAAAGCCCCGATTTCGAGATGGCGGCGCTCGCGGAAGCGTTCAAGAAAACCCCGGGCGCGACCGCGTTCTACCTTTCGCGAAAAGCTCTTGGGAAAGAGATGCTGCAGCGGATTAACGAATGGATTGACGAAAACGGCTTCGAGAGGTTCAGCGGCAGGCAGGTGGCATAAATTCCATTTCGCCCGCCCAAGCGGCACCGCAAGTGCGTGATTGACTGGCGAGATGAGATTGGTGTCTTGCCCTCAGCAACACATCCCCCGTTAATCCGAACGGGCACGCCGCGGTCACATTATCTCGAAAGCCAAAAATTCCCCGCTTGCTCTTTCGTGGAAAACTTTGAGGGAATCCACCCGGGCGGCAGGCGGGCCGCGACCGCACCATTCGAGTATGGCACGCACATTTTGCGGTTCTCCCTCGAAAACAGCCTCGACGCTTCCATCCGGCAGGTTTTTTACCCAGCCCGCAAGACCGAGTTCGACAGCCCGCTTTTGAGCGCTGGCCCTATACCAAACGCCCTGCACCCCTCCTGCCGCAATGATGCGAACCCGGACAGGGGATGACCCGCCACTCCCGCCATTCATGTTATCAGCCAAGCAATGTAAACGCGAAGGCGTGTTAAATAAAATTGCATTTCTCTCCCTGAAAATCGCTTTTTTTGACAGAAAGTCACCCATTTGACGAGAAACGTTTAATAAAGACAATATATTTACCTTACTGATTACTCGACAGTAACATCCGGTGATATGATGAACGAACTTATCAAAGACGCTATCAAGAGGGCGAACAGCACATCCGTTTCCCAGCCAGCGGCCGTAGCCGCCTCCTCGCGAGGCCACCATTCATACGAGGCGGACAACGAGGAGCTCGAGCGCGTGCTTGCGAGCCTGACCACCACGATTAAAGTGATCGGCTGCGGAGGCGCGGGCACGAACACCATCGCGCGCTGCGTCGATGCCGACATACACGGCGCCGACCTCGTTGCAATAAACACCGACGCGCAGCACCTTCTTGCGGTCAGGGTCCCGCACAAGGTCCTGATAGGCAGGCACATAACCCGCGGCCTTGGCGCGGGTTCGCTGCCCCAGATAGGGGAGGAGGCCTGCATGGAGTCCGAGGACGACGTGCGCGCGGCGCTTCAGGGAAGCGATATGGTCTTCATAACCTGCGGCCTTGGCGGAGGTACCGGAACAGGCAGCGCACCTGTCGTGGCAAAGCTCGCACGCGACATGGGTGCCCTGACAATAGCAATAGCCACCTTGCCTTTCAGCGTCGAGGGCGCGGTCAGGATGGAAAACGCGGAGGCGGGTCTTGCACGCCTAAGGGACGTCTGCGACACGGTCATAGTCATACCGAACGACAAGCTCCTGGAGATAGCGCCAAGACTCCCGCTCAACGCGGCGTTCAGGGTGGCAGACGAGATACTCATGCGCTCGATAAAGGGCATAACCGAGATGATAACGAAGCCCGGTCTCGTCAACCTCGATTTCGCAGACCTCAAAACCATCATGAAGCGCGGCGGCGTTGCGATGATAGGCCTTGGCGAGTCCGACGGCGACGACCGCGCGGTAGAAGCTGTCCTCGAGGCGCTTAACAGCCCGCTGCTCGACGTCGACATAAGCGACGCCACCGGCGCCCTCATAAACGTGGTCGGCGGCAACGACATGACGATAAGCGAGGCCGAGCGCGTGGTGGAAGAGATATACTCGCGCATAAGCCCGGACGCAAGGATAATCTGGGGTACCTCGGTGGACCCTGCGCTCGAGCGCTCGATAAGGGCGATGCTCGTCATAACCGGCGTCAAGTCCAAGCAGATATTGGGTCCGAGCACCAGAAAGCAGGCCAGCCGCCAGAGGGAGTACGGAATAGACTTCGTACTCTAAACCATTAAATACAATTTTTCCATACGTGGTCACATGAAGAAGGCAGCGCAGGAAAAGAATTTCGTCGACAAGGCGTGGGACGTTCAGCACTCCATCGAGCGGAAGAGCAAGCATTTAGGCAAGGGCAAGTACGGCAGGGTAATGCGGATGGCCCGCAAGCCGGACGCGGCCGAATTCAACAAGACAATGCTCATAACAGGCCTTGGCATAGTCTTTATCGGAGTGTTCGGTTTTCTCGTATACCTCGTGGTGGGTCAGCTCGTGCCCTGGATAGCAGGCAAGTTCTAACCCGCCAAATTTAAATATGGATATTATATTCCGTTCAAACTACTATACTTTTTAGGGGTATTAAAGTGACAGAAGAATCCTTCGGGTTACAATCGGAAAACGGGGCCGTGAAGCAGGCAGAGCCAGCTCCGGCTTTCAACCCCTTCGAGAAGCGCCCGCACATCTATGCGATAAAGACCCAGATGGGACAGGAAAAGAAAGTTTCGGATTCCATCTGGTCGCGCGTAAAACGGATGCACGACGAGGTCCTTTCGGTTCTCGCGCCACAGGAACTCAAGGGTTACGTTCTGGTAGAGGCCTACGACCCGCTCGTGGTCGAGAACATGATAAAAGGAGTCACCTACACCCGCAGCATGGTGACTGGCGAGATACCCTTTGAACAGATAGAACATTTCCTTACGCCGACCTCCGCGGTGGCCAACATAAGCGAAGGCGACATAGTCGAGCTTATCTCTGGTCCGTTCCGCGGCGAGAAGGCGAAGGTCACCCGTATAGACGAAGGCAAGGAAGAGATAACCGTAGAACTCTTCGAAGCCATGGTCCCGATACCGATAACGGTTCGGGGCGAACACGCTAGAGTAATCAAGAAAGAAGGTGAATGATAATGCCAGAAGTAGTCGAAGTACTTGTTGACGGCGGCAAGGCGTCCGCAGGCCCGCCGCTCGGTCCGGCACTCGGTCCGAAGGGTGTTAACATAATGCAGGTCGTTTCGGCCATCAACGAGAAGACAAGGGATTTCGCAGGTATGAAGGTCCCGGTCAAGGTCATAATAGACCCCAAGACCCGCTCGTTCGAGATAGAGGTGGGAACCCCGCCCGCGACCGCTCTGATAAAGGGCGAGCTTAAGCTCAAGTCCGGTTCCGGCTCCGCAGCCGCCACCAAGGTCGGCGACCTCTCAATCGAGACCGCAATGAAGATCGTACGCATGAAGGGCGACGCTCTTATGGGTACGGGCATGAAGGAGAAGGTGAAGGAGATCGTAGGCACCTGCGTTTCGATGGGAATAACCGTCGACGGCGGCAAGGATCCCCGCGTTGTCCAGAAGGCCATAGACGCCGGCGAATACGACGGAAAGTTCTAATCGGCTTGTTGCCTGTTCGTTCCTTGATTAATCCTTTTCAACCCGGACATTTTTCATACAGTCAGATTTTTGATTCTGATAAATTTTCAATCCGGCCAATACATAATTTTATAAATTCCGCTCCACTCACCTTTCGATGAGTGACACTTATGAGAGCTTTAAAATGTCCTTCCTGTCAGGCTGAATTCGAGTTAGAGGATTTTAAGGAACCTGTCTGCCCCTTCTGCGGATTTCGGGGAAGCGTCGGGAAGCGGGACAAGCCCAAATCCCGCAAGGCGGCGGTAACCGTATTGAGCATATTGCTTGCGGCCTCGTTCATAGGCCTGATTTTGCTTGGCGGCGTTTGCTACAGCTATATGACAAATTATGATAATTTGGAAAACAACACGATACCCTTGATGGATATTACGACGACCTGAACGGCCACTATACCGAACTCAATGACCAGTATTCCGAACTCGTCGAAGATTGGAACAGATATATGGCTATAATGAACCTCCCCGCAGCAAGCTACGGGGTATCTGGTGAGGCGCCCGCATGCGGGCGCCTTAAATTTTAGTCAACTTCATCTGCTTATATCCTTCTT
>PGXE01000008.1 GCA_002838935.1 Thermoplasmata archaeon HGW-Thermoplasmata-1
CAACCCCGCCCCGCCCCCGCCGCGCTTCGCGGTGTCCGTGAGAATGTTTTCAAAATATTACTTCCGCTTTACCAAGTGTTACTTCCGCTTTACAAAATGAAACACCCCGCCGGAGCAAGTTTCAGATGCTCCCTGCGGGGTGCGGCGCTCTTCAAGCGCCTGCCTCTTGATGGCTGTCACTTCCGCTTTATACCAAGCGTCAGACTTTGGCCGGGGCCGTTTCTTTGGCCGCTTTGACTTCCTCGCCTCTCATCTGTTTGAGCGCCTGGGCAATGAACCATCTCTTCTTTTTGAGCGGCTCATAGTCCGCGAGTTCCTTGTCCATTGCGGCAAGTTTCGTTTCGAGTTGACGGATGAGGTCTTCCTGGTTCTCCCATGCGAACTCAATCCCGCCGACTCTTGTTGTCATCTTCATGCTCCGACACCTCCTTTAAGTTTTATGCCCCGCCCCGCCGCGGGGGGAGCGGACAGGGCGGGGAGATTTTATTACGTCCGCTTTATAAGGCGTTACTTCCGCGTTACCAAACGTTACATCGTCCGGCCGTACGTCCTGGCTCTGCCGGAGCTCTCTCGGGCTTCGGCCGACTCACGGTCCGGCGTGATAGTGGCTTCCTCAGCCGTCTCGCTCATCCCTCCGGAGTTTTTTTTACGTCCTCCGGGGTCTTGCTCTTGCCGGTCACGAGCTCGACGGCTCGTTCTTTGGTTATCTTCTCAAGGACTTTGTCAGCGCCCACCGCCGCATCTTGCACTACCAGGTAGTAGGTTTCCTTGACGTCCTTGCCGCCTGCGCTTTTGGCGGCTATGACCGTGCCGTTCGGTATATCTTCAGGCATTACGGCGAGTCCCCATTTCTTTTCCTCATCCCAAACTTTTTTGCCGATGAACTCCCTTTTGAATCCGAACTTCTCATCCGGGCCGGTAAGCTTGGCGACGTATGCTCCCTTTTGGATATCGGAGACGACTGTCAAGCCGGGCCGCTTCCCGGACTCGACCGGCTTGTCCGGAGTCGGCGACTCAACTAACAGTGCCGACGCAAGCGCGCTCGCAGATGCATTGGCTCGCCTAATTTGAATGACATCTTCATTGTTCATGCGCCCAACGGTCTTGATCTCGGCGCCGACCGCCTTGGCCGCGTCTTCCCTGCTAATCTTTCTTGCGACCTCGCGCAGCTCAAGCGCCGTGGACGGGTCTTTCTCGACCCGGTAGAAAACTTCTTTCGCGGCTTTGGGATCTTCGCCCTCTTTTACTATCTTCACGGCTATAATGTCGCCCGCTTTAACGTTGTCTCCGGAGACCTCAAGTTTTTGCCCGGGCCCGGCCCCGCCGGCAAGCTCTTTATGCTCGCCGATGAACTCTCTCTTGAAACCGAACTTCTCGTCTGCCCCGACGATTTTGGCCGCATAGGACTTCTTATCGGCCGACACGTCGACCGCCACGAGCAAGTTCTTGCTGCCGGTGAACTTGCGGCCCTCGACAAGAGTATTCCTCAACAGCATCTTGGCGACCTCTTCTTTGCCGCCCGGAATCTTTTTGACAACGTTGTGGAGTTCACGGCTCTTGCCGGGGTCGGAGACGATCTTATAAAATTTCTCCTCGGGCTTGTCACCCGCGGCCCGGACGACTTTCATGGAAATGATGTCGCCCTCTTTTAAGGTCTCAGGGTCGATGAAGACCTCGGCGCCGCCCTTCCTGTCGCCGAACTTTACTTCCGCTTTACCAAACGTCAACTCCGTCTTCAGGAACTCCCTCTGGACGTTGAGATGATCGTCCACGCCCGTAATCCTTGCCACGTACGTGCCTTTGGCGGCACGCTCGGCTACTTTCATCATACCTTTACCCTCCTGCGCCTTTGGTGCCGAATCAGAAATTTCCGTAACGCCTTCTGACATAGTTTTATTTGTAATTTCGTTCACCACGCCGTCGCGCTTTTTCGACGAGATATATTCGCTTTTATTGTCTTTATCCAGAACGACACAATCAAGCAAAGGTATACCCATAACCTCACCGCTATTTTGCAACGCTTTTAATTTCTCGTTGGAGATATCAAAATTACTGCAGATTATGTAGCCCGCGGCATTGGCCGCTATTCCGGCCCGGGCCAGGCGCCCCACCCAACCCTCGTCATATTGCGAGCCGAGTATTTGAACGGATGCAACGTTTTTTCTCGTGTCGAGAAAGACGGCCATCGCAAGCGGTTCGTCCTTGTCAAAAAGCGGACGCGCAAACTCGACTACATCCGCCGGCGATTTTATCGGTTTTAGGGAAAGTGGTTTATCTGCCGGATGGGCTCGCGACTCATATCTTATTATCGGATAGACCTCAGGGGCTTTGAGCAGATGCCCGCTGTTGTCCAGAACATCGTTGAAAACAGAGTACTTGTCTCGCCCGACGACTACATGATATAGCACTTCGATACCGACGATTTTGGCGGCGATCGAAAGCCTCTTCGTTAGTTTTATATCCGCATCAGAGGGAACGTGGTCGCCGGAAGGGTGGTTGTGAACAAGCGCTATCTTTGCCGCGGCTATGTTGACGGGAATTTTCAGCACTTCCCGCGGATGGACGAGCGCGGAGTCGAGAGTTCCGACGGAAACAACCTCGCAGCCGAGGATCTCGTCGTCCTTGTTCAGCATAAGCGTGACGAACTTTTCTCGGTCCTGATTTTTAAGATCGTAAAATATGCCGGCGACGTCCTCGTGCCCAGATAGTTTCAAACTGTTGACGTAGACGAGCCCTCCTTCTTTGACGGCAACGCGCCCCTGCCCGACGGCTTTCTTCTGCTCGTCGCTCAAAAATCCTATCGGCTTTGTCGGCGGCGCGGGGGAATCTATCAGTTTTTTAATCGCATCGAAAACAAACTTAAACCGCGTGTCGTATTTTTTCTCAAGTTCGTCGAGACGAACGGCAAGGTCTTTGTGGGCGATTATCAATTCCCGCATCCGGACAAAGGCGCGCACGACAGCAACGCCCATTTCCACGGCGCGGTCCGAATTAAGCACGTTGGCCGCCTGAACGGCGCCGTGTTCGGTAAAAGCGTATGGTCTTTTCCTCAATCCCATCGTTACAGATTTGGATATCGCAATTTGCGATTTCCAATTTTCCATCTCTTCCTTTGTTAATTGAAACATAAAATCAGGGGGGAATCTATTGATATTGCGCCGCACTTGCTCATTCAGGCGGCTCGTTTTTACTCCGTAAATCTCAGCCAGGTCTTTGTCCAATATGACCTTCATCCCGCGGATCGTAAGAATTTTCTTTTCGATAAAAATTTCCGGCGGCACAAGAGATTTCATTTTTTCGACTCCTTTACAAAATACGCATTACATTGATTTTCCGTCGGAGAACCGCGCACGCATTTGCGGTTTGAGGTGGGGAAAACAATCGCCCCGCCACCTTACCCCGCCTGTTTTTTCATTTCTGTTCTACTGTTGTTCTACTGTAAATCCCGCGCTTGTTCTACTGTAACAGTAGAACAGAATCACCGTCTATAAATCCGTCATAAAGTCGGCAACGTCCTTTCTCGGATCATAAACGATAACATCTATCGTGTCGCGCTGCTTAAACTCGACGTCCTTCACCCGCCCGGGCGCGAGGCCGTTCTCGTGAAACAGAACGAACTCTCTGTTATCGAGCGCCCAGTCCTCCGGAGCGATGGCGTCGTGACGTCTTTGCGTTTCGCTCTCAGTCGTGGACGTGGTTTTACCGCTCGATACGGATTTTTGTTTTTCATCATAAGTAATGCTACCGACTCTCTTGGCCAGTATCTGCCTGGTCATCATATCGGTTACTTTCATACCAAAAATGTGCGCGGGATGATCCGCCCAGGCGCCCCGCTCGCCCTGATTTTCCTTCGGCAAACGCACAGCGCCGGCAATTATAGCAAGGCCCTTGGAGCGGCTCTGCGTAAAAACCGCTCGCTCCACGTCCGCCGGCAGATTAAAAGTAACCGCCTCATCCATAATTACGGCCGCGCGCAATTCGCCCTCGGCCACGTCCGGGCCGGCTAACGCGCGTATCATAAACGCCGACAACAAAAGCGTGAGCGACCCGTGCTGCTCGTCTGCGATGCTCGGATTATTCAAAAGAAATATCCGCCCCGGGTGATTTAACAAATCGTCTATACCGTAGCCGCTCGATTCGCAGTTCATAAGTTCGATCGCGGCTATGTCCCTTAAACCAATTTTCGCCGACGTGTAAATGCTCCGCCATGTACCGTCGTCTTCATTTCTCTTTTTCAAGATAATCAATTTTTTCTTCGCTTCAACGAGATCGCTCGCTTGCGCAATATCTTTTAAGAGCAGTGTTCCGGAGCCGGTCCAAAATATGTCTGAGTTTGGGCCCGAATGATGCTGAAGTACGGCCGTTGATATTATCGGGTGACGCAGCTCCGGATGTTTTTCAAAGTCCCGCCATAAAGCCCACGCCGACGAACGCTTGTCGTGCGGCGCAAAAATCATGTCCTCTTCGACATCGTAAAAAGCCCTGAGCCACTCGCCCTTCGGATCGTGAATGAGTACCGGTATGTCGGGGTAACGTTCCCGAATGCCGTCGACGAGAGCAACCATAAGGCGGGATTTGCCGGATCCCATATCTCCTAAAATCGTCACGCCGCGGGAAAGACGATCGAAAGGAATCGCAATGTCGGCCGAAGTTGCCGGCGCAAAGCTTCTTATTTGTTTTGGCAGAACTTTCCTGTCGAACTTTCCGACGACGATGCCGTTTTTGTCTTTCTTTCGCAGCAGGAGCGACAAGCACCATGCGAGGAACCCGCCTTTGCTTTTCTTTGGCGGCCGGAAATCCGGACCGTGCCTTGCCTCTTTCTTAGAGAGCCAGTGTTTCCAACCGATCTCGGCGCCGAGCGCAAGAACTCCGGGGATGATGAGATACCAAAAATGTTTGACGAGGAACTTGTTGACGCCCGATATTGTCCGCTCACTTAAAAATCTTACCGCCGGCAGCGTCAGCGCAGTCCGGAACTCCCGGGGATATTTTACCCGGGCAAAACCGATTACCGCAGCGATAAAGACGATGAACCCGAGCGTCAAATAAAACGAACGCTTGCCCTTGTCCTTGTCTTTGACCAGGTAGAAAGACCAGAATCGCCAGGCGATAAGTAATGAGAGGGCGGCGAGAATTGTTTTAGTGGTGTTCATAAAACGTCCCTTTTATTACCTGCGATTTTTCAAAGCCCTTTCCGTCGAAACTGACACCGCTTTTTTGATACCCCTTTTATTACCAGCGCTTTTCAGGACGTTAATCACGTAGACGTGACTCACGTTAAGTTTTCTTGCCGTTTCCCTCGCACCGTAACCGTTCTTTTTCAAGGCGCGGATTTTTTCTCTTACGCTTCCCGGAAAGGGCGGCCGGCCGAGTTTCTTTCCCTGCCGACGCAGACGTTCAAGCCCGGCTTTTGTCCGCTCGCTGATTTTTTCTCTCTCGGCTTTTGCCAGAGTGGAGACGACGGCAAGCAGTATGTTTTTGGCCAGCTCGTTCGTCGTGTCGAGATATGGCTCGGTGTAACTCACGACGTCGACGCCGATCTTGTTCAGGTGCTCGATGAGGTTGACGGTCTTCGACATTCCTTCGCGGCTCAGACGATCCAGCGCCCAGACGAGAATCGTATCGAACTCGCCGGCGGCCGCCGCGCTCATCATCTTATTGAACTCCACGCGATCCGCCCGTGCTCCGGAGGCCACGTCCGAGAAAGTCCGCACGATGGAAAACCCGCGCGTCGACGCAAACCTCTTGAGCACCGGCAACTGATTTACGATATCCTGTTTTCCCGTCGAGACACGGACGTATATTGCGGCTTTTTTCATTTATTCTTAATCTCTATCTCTTCGATGAGATAGGTTTTTAGGTGTGCCGGCATTCCCGATTCATCGAACCTTTTCATATCAGTTACACCGCCCGCCATAGCTTTATTAAATTCTGCCCAGTATAGGTGATTCCGGTGTTTTCCGAGCCAGTAATGTTTTCTATTCTCAAAATCGTGAAATATCACAGCGTCAAAGACAGAGCCGCAACTTGAACAATGATAACTGCTCACATTGCCTTTAGACAGTTCGACCGCTTCCAACACACCTTTGTTGCATACAGGGCACGTGACCTTGGTTTTCCTGAACTCCATACACATAAATTGTGCTCCTCGGCGCTATTTGCGCCATTTATTAAATTAGGCTTCACCTTATAGTAATCTGATAAGGTATTTTCCGCGGCCCGTTCCGTATTAAAGCATTAAATATATGCGCAGAGTAAACACTCGCCAATAAAACAAAAGTTCTACTTCAATACTCCGTCCTGCTGACGACATAAATCTGCACCGGCGTGTCTTTCTTTATGCTGATGCTGTACTTCTGACTTTGAGCCAGCTCTTCCTTCGCCGCCGACGATAACTCTTTGACGGCGGAGCCGGCGATTGGACTTGCGGTTGCCGCGCCGGCGCCGGCCGCTTCGAGCAACACACGGGCAGGAATCGACATCGCCTCTTTCTTAACCTTGCCGGGCACGCCGGCGGATCCGTCCGTGTGGAGCGCAAGGCCGACGAAGGGAAACTCGTCGCCATTCGGCAATACAACCGTGTTAAATACAACGTTTACGCGGTTGATGGACTTTATGATCGATGTGGCCCCGATGAGTTTTGTTCCGGACGGCAGGACGACCTTGTCGCCAAAAACCACGTCGTACTCGATAAGAGCGATCACCGGCGTTTCGATATTGAATGAAAATATCGCCGTCTTCAGGACCG
This sequence comes from Thermoplasmata archaeon HGW-Thermoplasmata-1, assembly GCA_002838935.1. Classification (GTDB taxonomy): domain Archaea; phylum Thermoplasmatota; class E2. The sequence goes on from PGXE01000008.1 coordinate 6,749, forward strand.
CGTCAAAGGTAAAGCCGGTATGCATGAAGTTTTTGAACTCGGACTTGCGTTTCTGCGTAAGTCCTGGGAACGGTTCGAGGGCGAGCGCTTGACCGGCAGTCATTGCCAGGAGAAACAGCAGGGGGAGAATCTTTTTTACTTCCGCTTTACCAAATGTCATTTTTGGGCTCCTTTACAAAATACGCATTACGTTGATTTTCCGTCGGAGAACTACGCACACACTTGCGATTTAAGGCGGAAAAAAGCATCGCCCCGCTATCTTACCCCTCCCGTTTTACCGCTTTTGTTCTACTGTTACAGTAGAACACTTTGTCGTCGACAAATCAGTAAAAGATACTATACTTCCTGAACCCCCCGCCGGATTCGTTCAGCTGGAACATCTTATCTTTCCCCGCCCCCATGGATGCCGACGCTTTTACTCTCAAGTGTCCGACCTGCGATTCGCCGTCCTGGAGTATGTGCTTGAAAAACTTCTCCGCGTCCACCCAGTCGTCGCCGTGTTTTACAGCGAACGCCTGCGGGATGAAATGAACCTTGCTTGCGTTGTTAATTCGGAACTTCAAAAAATAATCGTCCTTGCGAGGCGTGAGCGAGAGCAACTCAACCGTGACTCCGGAGCGCGTGATAGATTTTTCGGTGAAGTAATATGTTTTGTCCGACGACTTGACGATATTTTCGATGATATAGGGATTTAGCAGTTCGGCGCTCTCCACTTCACGCTGGGAAAGTTTTTGAGGTTCTGCGGCCGAAGGCGGCCGCCGCTTCTCTTTCGCCTGTCGCTCGCTCGATGAAGGAGCCCCCTCAGACTTTGTCGGCAGACGGGATACGGAAGGTGTGGGAGAAAATCCCGGCTCAGTGACAGTTATTTTGTAACCGGTTTCTACAGGTAAAGACGTTGTCGAGCGGTTGAGAGCGTAAATTATCTGACCAGAGGAGACAGCTACTTCGGGTATCAACTTTTCAGCCCGAACGAATGCTTGAACAAGAACCAGCGCCGCAAATAACGCGCCCGAACATAAGACACCCGCGGTAAAAAATCTGTTCAATCAAATACCCTCTCATCGTATGAAACCGCAAGAAGCCCCCACGGCGAGGACATCCTCGGGACAACCGCAAGAACAAGTGTAGTCATAAAGCGCACTTGCTTAGCGATTGTGGTCTCATAACTGCCCTCTTCCCTGTTCCCCGTCACTTCTACGACAACAAAGTTTTTGTCGCGCGACTTGATGACTATATTCGTAAGGGTTATTTTATAGCGCAGTTTCTCCGATTTTATACGCTCTATCACCTTATTGTCCCGCAGGAAAGAGTTGCTCTTGCTCGTCATCTCGGCGGTTTTCATCGTGTATACACGGTTGAAATTATCGTCAAACTTATAGAAGTCCCATCCCCGCCAATACTCGACAAAATATGTGACAAAGTTCTGTACTTCCTGAGGCGTGATTACCTGAGCGCTCTTCGCTTCGACAATAGCGGGATTGCCAAGTTGGTCGACGCGAATCACTATAGGCGGCCGGTTAAGCACTTTCATTGACCAAAAAAGTATGATGAAAAAAGCAAACAGCGCGGCGCTCGCGATAACGCGATGAAACCGCATATCGACGATAAGTTCCGCCCATGTCTCGTAATACTTGGGTTCTTTATTTTTTTTCTCTGTAATCATTGTTCGTCTCCGGACTTAACCTTAGGTGCCGTCCTTACTCTTTTGCTACCCATGGGGGGAGAAATCTCTCGATTAAGCGCGCCCATTTTATCGGCGAACTTTTGAACCGCGCCGATTTTGCCGAGGCCCGGGATTTTAGATAATCCCCCCGCGAGCTTCGCCGCGCCGCCGCCCGCCGACATGATTTTTCCGGCAACACCCGATACCCCGGCCATTACGGCCGACCCCAGATGTCCCAATCCCTCGCCGGACAACAATATGTCGGTCAACGACGGCGTCGCGATTATCAAAATAATATACGTCGTCGTAAGGACTATGAAATTTACATCGGTGAGTTTCAAATCTCCTATGCCCCCGTCGGGTATTATCTGCGCCGCAAATAAAATCGCGACAAAAGTCCCCTGCAACGCCCTTAAGACAAGTATCCACGCGGAGACGATAAACAGGTTCTTAAACCAGCCCGTCAATGCCTTCTCTTTACCGGGCCAAAGCGTCGTCGCAAATACGATAGGCCCGAACACATAAAATAAAGCCAACAGCATATACCTAATGATGTTAAAGATATGTTCTATCGTTTGTGTCAGCACGGAAAGCAGCGAAACAATCAAATCATTGGGCGATAGTTTCATGAAGTCGAAAAAACTTTTCTCCTGCGCCTGCTTCAAAACTGTTTGCATCTCCGACCACTTGTCCATCGAAAACATATAGTAAGACAACACCTGGCAGATGGATACGACGGCCAGAAACAAAGTCCGGTACATTGTCAAGCCGAGCATAACTCCGACGGCGCGAAAGGCGATATTCAAGTATTTTGGCGGGTCGTCTTCCCTTAAGGTCTTCGACATTTCCGTTACGACGGCCATAGCCAAAAGAAGTGGGGCGACGGTGTAAGCGACCACATACACCGGAATAATATAGGGGCCGAGGACCTGCGGTATTGTCGCGGGGTCTTGAAGAAAGTTGAAAGATGCGTCTTTAAAATCCATAGGTTCAAAAACCTCCCGTTCGTGCTACTTCGTCAGAAGTTCATTTAGGACTTCTTTCGACGATTTATATTTACCGGATTTTTTGTCTCGTAAATCTTTGCCCATTTGTTCGAGGCCCTTCATCCACGCATCCTGTCTTTCTTTCGCCCGCGAATCACCCTCGGCCATTTTCTCGTATAGGCGTGTGAGCGCCCTGTTCGTCTCCGTATTGTTTTTAAGCATCTCTATAAGGATTTCCGTCTGTAATAAATCATTTTGAAGCCGCGCGGTTTCGGCTTTCTGCCTCGCGGCTTCCCCGCTCTCGCCTTTCTTAGGCAGACTGCTCACGACATTTTCATGAACATTTTGCTTGTCACGAATCGCCTCCCTCGCTTTTTCGGAAAAATCAAGGTTCGTTTTGATGTATTCGTCCGCCTGACCGAACGCTTTACCGATATAATCCGGTTTGTTATAAGATTTCTGATAGTCCATCTCGCCCCTGTGGACTGCGTAATCTTTTGACCTCCTAAGCCGCCTGATGGATTCATCGCGGGCAAAGTCGGTTAGCGTGGCGGGATTTTGTTGAATCATTCTCACCTCATCGTAAAACCGCTTGCTCTCATCGAAATTCTTTTGCAATTCGGCCACGTTTTCAATGGTCTTGGCCACCATCGTCTTTTTGAAAACCTCGTCGGAAACGGCGTCCACGCCTTTGCCGATGGTCTCAACGCCGGTTTTCACGAGTTCAAAGACAAATGCTTCGACAATGCAGGGCATGCTCAAAAAAACAACACAAAAAACGAGCGCTTTCATACGGCGGCCTCCCACTGGATTATTCCTTATACTTTATCGCGACAGCGTCTATCATATACCAGTTCACCGCCATTCTATCGCCCCGCCTTATAAACTTATGCCCCTTGAAGATTATCCCGTCCGCGCCTTTTTCTCGCGCTCGGACCAGGACATCTTTCATGGCCGTTTGCTGATCGTCCGTTGTTTCTTTTGAAATATGCCCTATTTCGATATACAGCACTTTCGGCATTTGTGTGTCGTATATGTCCACGACCGCATCCTTCGCCTTGGGCGGATATTCGACAGAACCGTAAGGCGCCCAGTTGGGTTTACCGATGTCTCTTAAAGTCGCGCACCCAACCAACAAAAATCCCAATGCTAAAACAACTGCTTTACTTTTCATACACTCTCCTCGGTAAGCTTAAGTATTATTTCCCGAAGCGACAAGTCGGGATATTTCTTTCGCATCGCGTCTTCAATGTTTCTGTCTTTGTCGTTCGTCGTGCAAATCCAGTAATCGAGCGGATTGGGCTGCACTTTTAAGACGATGCAGTGGCTAAGAAACTTGTAAAAAACCTCGCTGTATTTTCCGGGCGACATTTCAAGGGCTTTAACTTCTTCGATTTCGGATGGTCTAAGGCCAAGTTTTTCGAGTAACTCATACTGCGCGGTGAGTTTTAAAATAAACTTGGTATATGCGTTTGCGATTATTGATGTGGCAGCCGGTGTCTTTAAGAAATCTTCGGGGCTTTGCGATATAGAGAATACCGCACCGCCAAATTTTCTGGCCGTGCGATAAAGATTCTCAATCAGTTGCGTTCCGACCGCATCGCTGAAAAACTGATGGCCCTCGTCAATAACAATTATTTTATTAAGAGATAAATCAGTCAAACGCGATTGTATCGCGGACCTGACGACGAAAAACATCACGGGGCCGAGGTCGGGTTCGTCTTTGATTTTCTGCAAATCAAAAACTATCAGCTGCTTTTTCGGGTCAAGAACAAGCCGCGGATTCGGATTATTCAAAAGTACCGAATAACGACCACTTACCCACGGGCCTAAATCTTTGAAAAACGAAACAGCAGTCGCTTTATCTTCCGCGTCTCCTTCAAAATCTTTGAGCTCCCGAGCAAAATCGCCAAGCGACGGCGGGTCGGACTTCGCATTGCGATATGTCTTAATAAGCGTATTTTCTACGATCATCGTTTTCCGCCCAGAGAATGTCTCGCACTTTAGCATCTTCTGTATTATGAGCGAAAGAAATGACAGCAAATCCGCGTCGGGCTTGAGTGCCTCGTCGAAAAAATATTTCTTCATCGGAAACGGATTGAACGCGCAAGAATCCTCATAACGGACGTCTATATACTGCCCGTCGAAGAGTTCGCACAATTTCCTGTAACTGCCACCCACATCGATAATAACGACGTGGTTATTGGGTGCCTCAACAAGAAAGTTGGTCAAAACATAATTCGTAGTGAATGACTTTCCCGATCCGGTGCTCCCAATAATAAGCCCATGTTTGGCTGGTAATTCAGGGTCGAAAACGTTGATGCCTATTATCTCACCGCCGGATGTGGGAAAAATCATTTTCGGCACCGCGCAACCCTGCCATGGGCGGTGCACGGGCAAAAAGTGAGCAATCGCGGCAAGCGCGAACTTATGCGCGCGTCTATTGTAAAACCAGTGACCAGGCAATGTCGAGAGAAAAAGTGACAAATGATTCATGTCGTCAACAATAGCCGTCGCGTCGCTTATCGCCCGGAAAGCATCCAGAGCAGCCGCTGTTTTCTGGTCAAGATGCCCTTTATTCTTTTCATGGACAACGACGCACAAAGAAAAATTGAATATCCTCTGCCCCGTTTCAAGCGTGTCGTCGAGCATTCGATGAATCGCCTCTGACTTTTGCCTGCCTTCGGCTGTCATAGTGGCCGCCGCCACCGTAGCATCGAACTTCATCTCTTTTCTGGCGACAGAATCGCTCTGCAAAGAGTCAGGTGTATACTGCAAAATAAATACGGCATCAAAATCAACCTCAAGTTTTGCGAAAAACTTGGCTACATAAAAAAAGTTAATGTCCCCCGGTCGCTGGAAAAGATTGATCCCACGATAGTAGAAGCCGTCCAGCGCAAGGGCGTCAAATGTATGTTCGGCGGCAGAGCGACAGACTTGAGAGCGAAGTGTTTCACCGGCAACCGGCACAAAAGAAACAGTTCTACTATACGTAGGATTCAACCGCACGTAAAACTCTTGGGCAACCTCATTGCCCGTCATCCTGCGTGTTTTAATCCCGACGTCCGCCAAAACCCTGATAAAGTTCTCACAAGCGTCGGAATGCTTGACACATCCGGCTTCATGCAGAGCCCTCAGATTCTCTACCGGCTTGAATATCTTGTTAAAATAAAATCTGTCACCCGCGATCATCGCCGTCGGAGCGGGAGGCATTGTGATATACAAGCGATATATCATGCGCCGGCTGTTGATATTCTCAAATTGGCTGACCTTTCTTGAGACGATCTCTCTGGCAAGCGATGTCGTTGTCCAGACTGTTTTCTCATACTCTCTTACCTTCTCGTGATTGTCCCCTCGCCCGGAAACAACAACCTGTACAACAAAATTATCGGGTAGAGAAAGCAAACCTCTTTTGAAATTTTCCAAGAACGCGCCCTCTTCTGATTCCGTCATATGCACTGCGTCGGGAAGAAAAGTAAGGTCATAACAGTTCGTAAAACTTCCGTCGACGCCTATCAAGGTGTCGTCGACGTCGTCCCAAGCGTTTATGAGATTATGAAGCGGCAGCGTCTTATCGGGGTTGAGTATTTTCTTGAGCTTAGTAATCATTTTTCATCTCCATAACAACGGAGTATCTCTCCGGCGCCGTTAGATATATACCAAGATCCAGCCAACCGTAATGCCGTTCGCGGTGTTTCTTGGCGAACTGATACCCTGCGGCAGAAACTATCACGGATAACAACCACCAACTCAAAAGAAGCGGCAGGAACGCCGCCATCAATAATATCGCGGCATCAAGCGGCTTCAACCCGACGAGATAGTAAGTCGTGGAAATGTTTTTATAGGCGTCTATCATTTGCCGGCGAAACTCTGCATGACATTCCAGAGAATCCGGATAAGAACGAGGCCCGCGCCGCCGGCAATTACCCAACCGGCTCTCTGGAATGCGTCCTCTTTGTGCATCATGAGACGTATCATCGCAAACGCTCCTCCGCCGACGAAAGCGGCTCCGCCTATGGTAAATACGACAAAATCAATGGCGCGCTTGTTGAAATCCTCAATATCCGCTATCGAACCCTCTCCGTAATTCGCCCACGCGACGCTGACTACACAAAGCAACAATAATGAAAAAAACAATTTCTTCATACTGCCTCCTGTTTTTGTTCTATTGTTACAATAGAACAGTTTTATTTTTCTTTCTTGCTGGGCTTCCCGTCGGTAATCTGTCCGATATCGGACCCAGGGGGAAGAACTTCGGTCTCCACATAAGGCGCGGTGAGAAGTTTCTCGCCCGCGATAACTTTGTCGCGGAGATTCTTTATCATCCCGTTCATCGCCGCTTCGAGGTCCTTTAACTCGTCGCCTCTGCGGATCTTAACCACATGAGTAAGATCCCCGCGACCGACGGCGCCCATGGATTTTTCAAACCTGTAAAGAGGCCCTGCGATTTTGTGCGTCAAATAGATCACCGCAAGGGTGACCGCTACCGCCGATATACCAAAGCTACCGAGCAGCGCGTAATTTACCCGCTCAAGTATCAAAGGGATGCGGGGATGATTAAACTTGACGAGTTCCTCGACGGCGAAAAAGTAAAACCCCGTAAAGGACACCATCAGAACCAGCACCATCGAGAGTAGAACAATAAAAGCGATCCTGAACTGCAGCCGCGGCTTGACAAGATATTGTCTTCTACGAAATCTCATGTTTTTTCACCTCGGGTTGGCGCCGGACTGCGGCATCCCGGCGGCTTTTGGATTTAAGAATCTTTTTATCTTCAACGTCGGGGCCGCGAAGTTTAACAGCAGCCCGACTCTCATACCGGTGGATCTTAAATAAGACAGCAGCTGATTGGCGTGCGCATCGTCAAAATCCCTGACGGCCTTGAGCTCCAGGACAACCATACCTTCCACCAGAAGGTCAATCCTGCGGGCGCCGACTTCTTTTCCCTCGTAGTAGACCTTGACGTCTTTTTCTTTTTCGATTCTAAGCCCCCGCTTTTCAAGTTCCACCACCAGGGCGTTATGATAGACGCTCTCGATATGCCCGGCGCCCAGCGCCTTATGCACGGTGATGGCGCACCCGAGTATCTTGTCGGTAAGCTCCTCAAGTTCCAGATGCGCCGGTTTTTGCGCGCCTTGCCTCTTAAAGTTTTTCATAATTGTCCTTTTGTTCTAATGTAATTCAATGGCCTGTTCTACTGTCACAGTGGAATACTTCAGGGATTTACAGTAGAACACTTTTACCTCAGCTGCCTTCTCAGTTTATTTATCTCGCCCTCGGGGAAAAAGAGTTTGAGTTTCATCAACTCTTTCTCGGCGGCGGCGTAGTCGCTTTTGACGGCGAGCGCCTCCGCGGCCGCGCGAACGTTCTTTATATAGTCGGCGCGGAGCTTGTCAATTTCTTTAAGCTCGGGTCCCGGTTCCGTCGGGCGTCTTTCGGGCGCCTTGTAGCCGCCTCTTTGCTCGTGAACTTCGCCCAGCATTTCCGTCCACTCACCGGGCCGGGGCGCCGGCGCGGCCGGCTTTTTCTTCGGTTTGACTTCTTCGTAAATGTCTTGGAGCGCCGCAATTACAGCGGTATCGTCGGGGTTCAAGTCGTAAGCGCTCAAATACGACTGATACGCTTTTACGAGGTCGCCCTGCTGCCTTTGAAGTTTTGCCGACAACACGAACTCTTTAACGCGGTTTTCGACGACGGTTTTCTGATATTCAAGCCGGAGCGCGTCGACGTCGGCCTCTTTGAGTTTGACGTCCGCGTCTATTCTTTTGTCCGTCAGACGGAAAAACAGCGGGTAGGCGTATGCTTGGGCAGGATTAAATCTCATTAGATTGAAAATGACTTCCCGCGCGGATGAGTCCGCGTTCTTGGCGTAGTGCTCGGCGGCGGTATAATAAAGCCGCTCCGAGTAAAGCCGGTCTTTCGTCGAAAGTTTCTTTTTCTTGTCGGACGCCTGAGCCGCTTTCTTGCGGGCGTTTATAGCGACAGAGTTTTTGGCGTCTACAGCCAAAGCCCGTTCGGCGGACATAATCGCCTCGGGATAATTTTTCTTATTGAACTCTTCCTCGGATTTTACGACGAGAGACGAAAAGTAACTCTGTTTCGTCTCGTCGATATGCTTTCTTGCGTCATAAAAAATATACGATTCGCCGTCTAATGTTTTGAGTTTGGCAAGGTTCAATTCCGCCTGCTCGAAGTCGTTTGCGGCGGATGCCGCGCGGATGAGCGCGACCAGAGCGTCGACGGTATCCTGCTTCAACTGCTTGACTCTCAAGCCACGATTTGCCGCCTCGTTATATGTGCGCTCCAACAAAACTTTTGTGTCGGCGTCATCCGGAGAGACGTTCAACGACTCGACGGAAGTTTTATACGCAGCCAGATAATCGCCTTTTTGGAATTGCTCCATCGCGCGCTCGCGCGAAGCGGTGATTTTGCCCGAGGCCTTCAAGTCCCGCGCCTGTTTTAAGAGGTCAACGGCCTCTCGGCGCGGCGGCAAAAGATAGACGGTGCGCTCAAGGAGTGTAACGGCCGAGTCGTAATTTCGCTTGTCGAGTAATTCCCGCGCGTTCTTGCACTGTCCCGCGTAAAACCGCTCCACTCGAGTATAAACCGTCATAAAATGGGCGTAATCCTCGTCTTCTTCCTCCGTAGCATCGCCCCAGTAGAACGCGACCCCGATGCGATGAAAATAAGCGTAGGACTTAAAATCAATCGCGTAGTCGAACTGATAATCGCCCAGTTTCGCGCCGGCGCCAAGCGTCAGCGTGTCGTTGAACCCGGCGCGAACGGTATAGCGATTAAGAATCGCGTACTCCGCGCCGACGGCAAGCCGCGTATCGTTGACGTCGGTATCAAGGACAATGTCGGTATAGATATTCGCTTTATCGTAATGGAATGTCTGTTTGACGGGGTTGTAACGGAAAAACATCGGCAGTGAAAGCGCGACGCCCCCGCGCCAGACCGTCGGGTAGGACTCTTTTTCGGTCCGGAGCTGCATCACGGGTCTGATAATGCTCTGGCCCGCAAGACCGAAGGAAACCTGGCTTCTGTTTCCGAAAATGAACGGCCCGCGAAACGACCGGCCAACGCCGGCATCGAGTCCGATGTTCCCGGCGGTTACTCCGTCGAAATCGAAATAAAGATAATTAAGATTCAAGCCCGCGAGGATTCCGAGAGATTCTCTTAAATCCGATGCCAGCGTTCCAGTCACAAGCCATTGACTCGTATTGACGGTTCGCGGGTTTGAGTCAATCGCCTCCCTCAATTCAATGTCGCCGCTCCTTAAATTTATTCCGGAGAGGCCCATTATCGTTTTGTCGCTTAAGGTCTGGCCGAGCGAGAAGAAGTTGTACATCGCCCCGTCGAAAAGAGCGTAATGAGACAAGGACAAACTCCCGCGCTTTATGGCGGCGGGCAAAGCGGGATTATAAAAATATCCCGACATATCGTTTAAGAAAGCCGTCGCCGTCTCGCCCCGGCCGTATGCCTGTACCGACGGGCCGTGGGAAAGAAAATGTTTACGCGCGACGGATGAGGCGTAAAGTTGACCCGAGTGAAACAAGGGGCAACAGTAGAACAGACTACCCGCCAACAGTAGAACGCTTCTAATTGTTCGGGTTATTTTGGCTTTATTAAATATCATTTCCGCGTCACCAAACGTCATTTTATTATCAGCAGCCGGCATCTGTCCTGCTCTTGTCTCCCGTCGGAGTAGGTCTTTTTGAAAACTACTACGTAAGGGCCGCTGTAAAGAACTCTGCCGGCGTCGTCCCGGCCGTCATAGGATATTTCATTGGCCCCGCGCAAAAGTCCGTCAAAGGACTTGCGCCAACACAGGTCTCCAAGTTCGGTGTAGACGCTCACTTCGGCCGCGCCTGAAGCGGCCATGTCAAAAACAAGTTTTGTCGAGCCGGTATTCGGATTAAAAGGATTTGGGTAATTGAAAGATTTTGTCATGCGCGCTATCGTTTTGAAACGCCAGACCGGCGACCTCGATGACACGCCGTAAACATTTGTGGCCTCGACCTGCCAGACGTAATCTCTTCCGTAGTCGAGCGACTCGACGGAGCAAGATGTTGCGTAGCCGTCGTAAATTATGGACATCGAAGCGGTATTTGTTCCGAGATAAACTTTGTAACGCAATATCCCGCCCAAGTCCGGGTCCATCGCCCCCCATGACAAAACTATTTTTGCGCTCGAAACACTCTGATTGTCGGCGACGCCGGTGTTTTCAAATTGAGACGGCTGACGACTCACGACGAAAGAACTCAAAGAGAGCCGGTACTCTTCGGCGCGATCCGGGTTCCGGACAGAGTATTGATACTCATATACGCCCGTCGAGAGTGTGACTTCGCCGGCGTAAAGCCGCCCGCCGTCGGCTTCACGGTTGAAACTTAAAACAAGCGGCGTAAACGTCCCCGAGCCTTTGATACGATACTCCGCTTTCGGATATCCTGCCGACGGCAGTGTGCCGTAGGGATCGAAGTAAAGCACGTTGAATGTCGTCTTCTCCGGAGAAGTGTTGACCCAGTAGTAAGCGTGCCGCCACCAAAGCATCAGCGGCTCCGCGATGACTTGATAATCTACCCAATTGAAAAATCCTGTCCGGATTTCTATTTCGTCGAGCGACTTCGCCTCCGGACGAAACATCGTAAGGTTTGAGTCCGCCTCGATATAATCGTTGACCTGCCACATGCCAGCCGGCTCAAGCGAGGTGAATACTTCGATATGGTCTTTCGACGATATCTCGGCGCAAAGCTGTTCTACTGTTACAGTAGAACAACAGTAGAGCATGGCCATAAACGACAGTAGAACAAAACGAGTTTTTCGACGCATAGTCAGTTTTTTATGATGTAGCACAAAGAAAAATAAGGCGGTCGGTTTTCATGGGCGACGTTACCGCCTTGAGACGATACAGTATGAGAGTGATCACCATTAGAAGTTGAAACATTGTTCACCGTCACTTTTAGATTCCATTCGGCCGTCGTTGTGACGCCATTATCATAATTGTACGCTCCATACTGCGGCCCGCTCGTAGTGTGCGTATGTACTCCCGCAGTCGAGGTCGTGCCATGATTATGTGCCGGCATTTCAGCCACGATAAGTGCCACATTATTCGCCCCGCCGGTATTTCCGACGGAGTAAGTGCTTCCCGCTCCGACGATAAATCTGTCCCGCAAGTTCGGAAGTTGAAAAGTCGTAACGCCGTCGCCAACGCCGTGGACGGTGCCGATTGCCGTAAAAAGACGGGCATAAGTAGTCCGGTTGATTGCGCTTCCGTCGCATAAAATCCATCCGCCCGGAATGCTCGCTTGCGACCCGCCCCACATTAAAATCGTTCCCGTCGGAAGCCAAGTGTCCACATATCCTTTCGTCGCTGCATCGTCGTAAGCCGTCGGGGTCGAAACATTGACGACCCTGTTCCACTCCGCACTGACGGTATGTGAAGTTATCGCGAGCTCGGCCGTATTCCCGATCGTCACCGTCACAGTTCCGGACGTCTTTGAAATATCCTCAGCGGTCCGGGAATGGAGCGCGTAAGGGCTGGCCTGTAATTTTTCCCGCGGCGAAAGTATTTTCCCTGAGACGGTCGTCTCGACCCAAAAATCTTTCCACCGCCAGTCAACGCCCGCTGGCTGCATGGCATAACTGAACGTCCCCGTCGTAACAGCCACAACGACGTCGCCCGACGACCAGACCGGCACGCCGCCTGACAAAACGGCGTAGATTTTGAAACTCATCGTCCGGTTACCGGTAATCGGCTGGCCGTATTCTCTCAGGCGACCCTGATAATTGATTTCGTTCGGGACCTCGGCAAAAGTCGGGTAAGCAAAAAACATCAACGCCGCAAAAAATAGGAAAAAAGTTTTTCTCATAACGCCTCCTTTAACAGCTCACTTACTATCGTTGAATATTTTTTACCTTCTTCACGGGCGAACGCTTCAAGTTCCGTATGTAACGATCTCGGAAGGGTCTGGTGAACCCGTACATACCTTCCCTTTTCTCGACCCGTGAGAAAGTACCCTTCGTGCCCAATTGTCGAGAGTGTCCACTTCAATAATTTCTTGCCTAAGCTCCGGCGCTCTCGTTGATTCATAGTCCCTTCGACAGTATCTCGGCCGCCAGCGCGGATATGCTCTTACCGGCCGCCTCCGATTTTGTTCTCAATTCGCCCGCGATTCCCGACGGTAACCAAAGCGCCATCTGCGACAAACCCTTTTTCTTCCACGCCTTGCGGTACCCGCCGACCCGCTTCTGTTCTATTGTAATTTTCCCGGCCGGCTGGGGTGTGTTTTTTCGACGGGGCCCGGCGGCGGAGGGGAAAAATATCTCCGCGCCTCGGGCGGCAGGAAGAGTTACTTCCGCTTTTCCGAGAGGTGGTTTCTTCATAGTTCATTATCTCCTTGGCAAAATCTTTATACGCCCGGGCTTGCTCGGCGTCGCCGTCAAGCATAACGAGCGGCACGCCTTTACGCGCGGAGCGCGAAAACATTGACGTGCGGGTTATCACGGGCGTAAATGTCTCAAAGTTTTTGCGCGCTTCTTCCACCGCCCCCTCAGCTTCGGCGGTGCGCTTCGTAAACATCGTCATAAGCAGGCGCATTTTAAGTTTCGGATTTACGAGCTTCGCCCGCTCAACGATAGTCGTAAACATATCCAGGGCTTTGAGCGCCGGGTACTCGCACTGTACCGGCACGACAAGGATATCGGCCGCCACAAGCGCGTTCGCCGCCAAGACGCCAAGCGAGGGGGGAGAATCAATAATTATGTAGTCGTAAGATTTGACAAAAGGCGCAAGCCGCTCACGGAGGATTCGCTCAAAAGCAATTTTGCCGGAGAGTTCCATCTCGGCAGCCGCAAGGTCAAGCGTGGACGGTATCACGTCGAAGTTTTTCGCGTAATTCGTCGGTGTCGTTTTGCGTCCGAGAAGCAGGCCGTAGGTATTATCCGGTATATCTTCGGCCGAGCCGTTAAGTTTCAAGGCAATGCTCAAGGCCGCCTGCGGATCGAGGTCCACGGCGAGAACCTTTTTTCCTTTGAGCGACAAAGCCGCGCTCAGGTTCGCCGCGGTGGCGGTCTTGCCGACCCCGCCTTTGTGGTTTGCGATTGTAATTATCATGGTTTTTTAGCTCTTAGAGTTTTGCACATTTTCCGGTAACTTTCGCCAACATCAATGATAACGCCATGATTACCGGGCGCAGCAGAAAAAAACTTCGTCATAACGCGGTTTGTCATAAAAGACATCCCGGATCCATCGCTTTTACCTTTCGACCGAGATGGTTTTTTATTATGTTTCATATGGTTTACGACTGCCTTCCCCGCGATTGTAAATGCCCAAAAAATAATTTACGAGTTATTTTTGCGTTGATGAAAAATCCTTTGTCCCGTCCGTATTTTTTGGTCAGATAACCCATTATTTCAACACCAGCCAGATTAAATTTGATTGTGCAAGGCGCGTCCGGATCGTCACTCTCCGGCAGGTGGACTTCGTCGAGAATCGTCATCCGGCCGGACGGGTTATGTTTCAGAATAATTTTTACGGCCGCATCAGTATCCACATCCTCGTCTTCCCATTCAACAGACGCTTCCTCGCGCCAAATCTCATCCACTGTTTTTTCGCTCATTTATATTGTTCCTCTAAAAGCCGGGCGGTTCCAATCGCCTGCGCCACAAGTTTGTGATCGTCGTCGGTCTTTACAAGTGTCACCTGCCACTTTCTGCCGTCGACGAGATGACACATATTCAATTCCTTGACGGCTTTGTCAAATTGTCGGTGTCTGTCCGACGCATATTTATGCCACCCCCCCGCCGGTAGGTTTAATATCAAAATCAATTCCTTCAAAGTTCTCTCGTAGTGGGCGCAACCCATAAGTGAACGCTCTATTTCCAGCCGCAAAAGAAATGCCAGTTCGCTTCGATGCCGCATCATCTCCTTCGGGCGATAGACCGCACGCCGCTTAATGAGCTGCCGGCTTACGGGATCGGAAAAAGTTACTTTAAGAAATATTTGTCCTTTGATTTTTCCTTTTTCGGGTATTATCTCGACCTCGGCCAACAAGGAAAAACCATACCCGCCGAGAGATCCCACCGCTTCCACATCTTTCAGATCGAGATAATAACCACATACTTTCAGGTCCATTACCTTTCGCTTCAGATGCTTCATCGCCCCGCCGTTAAAACTTTTCCAACCCAACCGCTTGGCCAGTTCTCGGACTGAGACCACGCAATAGCAATGACAGGCGCCCGTTTCGTCGTACATGACGAAGTCGTAGCCGTGGGCCATGCTTTGCTCAAGCCAGATATCCTCGATCGCAATCAAAATCCTACCGTGCTCCGTGGTCAGGATTCCGCGCTCGGAATCGCCGGGGAAATACTTGCCCCGTAAGACCGGCACGAGCCGGTCGTCTCCGCCAAAGGTGACAAAACGCGCCAACACCCTGTCGCTTTTCCTTTTGTTGGTGGACAGCGTAAAAAACTCAGGCCCCAAGAACGAAAGCCACGGGATATATTTGGATGAATACCGCGCCGGCATTTTTTCTTTTCGGCCGCCTTCTTTGTCGCCTTTTTTCCGCGGCACGAGTTCGGAAAAAAGTTCGACCTGGTTCTTGCATTTATGATTGTTCATTTTAGGAGGGGGAGAACCTGCCTCTTTTATAACTTTTTCCCCGCGCAGGCGTTTTTTGAAAAGCGCGACTAAATACTTGGCCGGATTTTTTATCGATCCTTTGCTCATCTGGTATTTTAGTTCGCCGGTTTCTTCAAGAATCGCGCTTTCAGGCAAAAGCCGGATAAACTTCTTCCAACACGCCGAGTTTTTGGCGTCACCTGTAAGTTCGAGTATGGTTTCCAGCAGGTAGTCGTTGCTCATTGTTTTTTGCTTAAAAAGCAAGGTTTTGTTTTTGCCGTTGTTGTTTTTTACACCCCGATAGGGGTCGTTCCGGGGCGCTTGCGCCCCATTCTAACGATCTTAACCGTACAACTCTAACGATTCTATGAGCGCGCGCGCGCGCGGATGCGCGCGTAGAGAAAACAGGGTGTTGATAAGTGCCAGGTGACTCGACCCGCATGTCATAGTTTTCGACCCGCATGTCATAGCAAACGCTTGGAAATGGGTCATTTCTCGACCCGCATGTCATAGCAAGCCATCACAAAATGGCTCATTCTCAGTTACTTTACAGGTTCCCATAATGTATATTTTGTCCGCGTTTATTTTATTCAAAGCGTCAGCCTGCCCCCGCGGGTCTTTTTGGGGGATTTTTCTTGCTCCTCATCGAGTTCTTTTTCTTTCTCCATCATCTCTTCTTTGAGAACCGCGTCATATAGTTTTTCCACATGCGACTTTGTCTCGGGAATGCTAACTTTAATAGCGTTCCACACTTTTTGGTCATTTATTTTATCGTAGTGGTGTGCCATTACAATCCTCATCCCGATTATCTTATCCCAACGCACTTCCGGATGTTTTTTCTCAAAATCCGGAGCATGCTTTAAAACCCTGTCGCCCGCTTCGCCGACAAGTTCTACACACCTCAATACGGCGTAATACTTTTCTTTGTTGGCGATAAAATCTTCGAAACGCAGGTTTCCTGCAAACTTCTGCGCCAAGTCCATATTATCGATCATATCTTTCAGATAAGGCGATATCTTTTTTTTCATATGTATATCACTTCCCTGAGAATATATTCTTTGAACTCCTCACGCAAATCGGTTTTGTCAACCACTTCAGTTTTATCTTCAAGAAGTTTGTCGATGTAATACTGCAGCCCGCCGTGATCGAATAATGATACAGGAGATGAAAATTCCACAAGAATATCGATATCGCTTTTATCCGTCTGTTCTCCGCGAACATACGAACCAAAAATACCGATATTTTTAACTTTATATTCACGCTCCAAATTCTGTCTGTGCGCGGCGATAGTATTTTTTATCTCTTCGAGGGTTTTCATAATTAAATCTTCACGCCTTTTTGTTTGAGGAATTTTTGTATGTGGTATGCCCAGATATCGCTGGGGCAAGTTTTTCCTGCAAACCAATTACAAACCGTCACATGAGATACACCAAGGACTCTGCCTAATTTTGCCTGAGACCATCCTTTATCCAATCTGTAGTTATTAAGTTTTTTAAGAAGTCCCATTCTCGTGTCTTTAATAGAGTTTAACATATTTACACATCCCTTGTCAAGCCCCCGCTAAAAAATTTCACCGCTCGAGCGTCCGCGCCCGGCCCGCCGCCGGCGGGAGATATTCCTTGCCGGTGGCTCTTTCTTCCCTCAGTTCCTTCGGGACAAGTTTCTCGTCGTCGGGAGTCCTTTCTATGCCGTATGTGTCGGCGAGGATTCTTTCGGCGAGTTTCTTTTCTTGTTTCATCGCGGCTTCGAGGGTGATGTCTATTTTGTCGAGTGTGTCTCTTTTGTGTTCCAACATCCCGGCCATGTCTTTCAGTGTTTCTTTGTCGTCGGTGTAGATTTTTACGCTGTCTCTGGCCCGTGTGATGTTGACGTACTGATTGCGCATGTCGTTTAAGGCGGGGCCCGAAGACGTGTCGGCTTCGACGACGACCTTGTTGAAGGTCTGCCCCTGCGCCTTGTAGGTGGTGAGCGCGTAGCCGTAGTCAATGTGTTTGTATTTGCGGGTGTCGATTTCAAGTTTTCTTTTGTCCTCGGTCTCGACGGTGAGCGTGTGATGATTCAAAACGCCGCCGGTCTTTACGACGGTGGCGCGCTCTCCGTTTCTGACGTCATAGTCGGAGTATTCATTTTTCGTGAATGTGATTTTATCGCCGACAGAGAGTTTTAATTTTCGTTCCTCGTCTATCCCGTCGGCATTCGCCCGGGCAAGTGTGTATTCTACTTCTTTTTTTGAGCCGCCATCAAGTTTTGTTTTGTCCCGGATGAGCCGGTTCAATTCATCCCGGGCGCCCTGCGTGGAGCAAATGACGAGCGTCTTATCATCGTACTGGGCGGCCACCGCCTCGCGGCGCTCGGTGGCGACGTTCTCGCCTTTAACGAATTTGTTTTCTATTTCGATAATGTCGCAGCTCTTTTCGCCGTGCTTCCCGACTTCGGCACGTTCGAGGACTTCGAGGGAATCCCGCATCTTGCCTTTGCGGGCAAGGTCCACCGCCTTGCGCAAGTCGGGATCCTGCTGCCGGAAGTTTTCGTTCAAAGCGACGAGCTCGCCCTTGCGCTCTTTTATTTCGACAAGCCGCTCAAAGACACGGCCGGCGGCGATTGACTCCAACTGATTGCGGTCGCCTACCAGGACGAGTTTGTCGCGGTTGTTTTTGGCGAGCTTAAATAGTTTGGCCGCGTTTCGGCTGTCAAGCATGCTCGCTTCGTCAAACAGAATCACTCGTGGCATAGCAGATTTGGCCTTCTGGGGGCTGAAAAAGGTTTTTAGGGTGTAAGACCTTACCCCCGCCTCTTTTTCGAGGTTTTGGGCCGCTACGCCCTGCATGGCGACCCCTATAACCGGCACGCCCTGGCTTTTGTAGGCGTCGGCCACGGCTTTAAGCGCGGTTGTCTTGCCGCTTCCGGCGTCGCCCTGGACGACCACGACTTGTTCTCTGGACGAAAGTATCGCCTCCGCCGCGGCGCTTTGGGTGGGGGAAAGTTTCTTGCGGGATTTATCATTCCATCCGGCGACGGCCTTGCCGGCTTCGGCAAAATAAAGCGACGTCGTCTCGCTTGCCGTCTCGATGTACTCGCGCTCGGCGCGGACAAACTCCCAACTGGTGTGGCGCCCTGCGACTTCGATGATGTTGCCTTGCTCGACCTGTTTGTCGAGCTCGGCTTCCACGCTCTTTAACGTTGAGCCCGCGCAGTCGCCCTCTCTCATTTTTTCGTAGAGATACTCGGTCATTACCGCCATCGCGCTCGCCGTCGCTTCGTTTTGTGTGGCGCGTCTCAATGCCAGTTGCCACTTTTTTTTGTCGTTTGCTTTTGACCGGAATCCTTCGCGTTCCTGCCCGGCTTCGAGGTTGTAGGCCGCTTTTTCGGACCACTCTTTGCGGTATGCCTCGCCCTCTCTCTTGTTGACTTCTTCGGTCTTGGTGTTGAGTTTATTGAACGTCTGCTGCCACCCGGCGCGGACGTCCTCGACGTCGCTCTTGTTGTCTTTGTCCTTGCGGGTCTTGCGCCAGGCATCCATGTCGCGCATGCCCTTTTCTTTGGCCTCAACTATCTGCTGATGCCGCTTGGAGAACGCATCCTCGCACTCGCGGGAGATTTTGTTAAGCCGCCACTCCCCGCCTTTGGTGTAGGTGAGGTCGTAGTGGAGATACTCCTTCAACTCTTTTTCCAGACGCCGCTTGTAGAGGGCGTCGAAGAACTTGTAAAAGTCCCGTTTCATTATCTCGCGGCCGTCCAGCGCAACGACTTTGTCGCCGACTTCGGTGAGGTTCATCAGTATGCAGTGGGTATGAAGGTGGGGTTCTTTCTCGCGGTTGAAACCGTCCTCGACCTGTACCCAGACCATCTTGCCGGTGTGGTCTTTGGTGTCCGAGGTGAGGCGGCCGTAGGCGAAGGTCTCTATCTCTTTCATGGTCTCCAAGACCGCCCGCCGGTGCGCCTCGATGACGCCGTAATCTTTTTTGACAAGACCGGCTATGCTCACGGTCTTGGGTGGGGAGAAGGTGAGATCTATGCCGTGGCACTTGTGGACGCGGGATACTTTCTCGCCTGCGCGGCTGCGTCCGGCAAGCAGGTTCTCGAAATCAATCTCGCTGATTTGCTGGCCGTCCTTAAAGCCCAGCCGCTCGCAAAGTTGGCCGCGCACCAGGACGTAACTCAAGGGCTGGTCGCTGCGGGCGATGATGCCTTTGTCGGCCACCTCATCCACCATGTCGCGTCCCTGCTTGAAGTAATAATTTTCCTCGCGGCAGTGGTAAGCCGTGATGGCTTCAGTGTTGCCGGAGAGTTTCTTTCCTGTGAGCATTTCTTGTTATTACCTTTTGCCTGATGCTACTTCCGCTTTACCGGACGTCGTTTTTGAAACTGCGCCCATACCATCGCTCAAGCGGAATTCTTTAAGCCGGAAACCGCCGAATTTAGCCGAAAGCACATTGTGCAATTGTGCATATCTTCAATAGCCGTTAAAAAGAAGCCCTGTAGCTTGGGCTGTGTCTGCTGTGGATTTTACAATTCTGCGGGGTAGTTTGTCAAGTCGTGTTGTGTCTGTGGCTCGTAGGCGTGACTCATTTTGTCGCGGGCGATTATGCCTTTCGCCCGCGATGCCTCAACCCCGCCC
>PGXE01000103.1 GCA_002838935.1 Thermoplasmata archaeon HGW-Thermoplasmata-1
TAAGAGAAAAAGAACTTTTTCCAAAAAGAAGGCCAATCCGGGCGATTCATCCCCGACCTAAAGGTCGGAGATTTCTCGCTCGGAGATTATGTTAAGAAAGGCCATGTCTCTGGCCATCTTCTTCAGGAGGTTCATTTCGACTGTTTCCATGTTCTTCACTGATAATGCCTAATTCAATCTTTATATTTAATACTTGCCGAAGTTTGGATTGTAAAGCGGAAAATGAATATTGAATATTAAAAAGATAGCCGGGGTCGTTTACTCTTTCTTCCCTTTCTTATGCCTCACAACTCCAACCACGCCAATCATCCCAACGCCGACAGAACGTTCGCTTTGCTCACGTTCGTCTTGTCTCGGAAATGCTTGTGCATTTCCTCAATCCCGCGGTGAATAGCAACACGGTGGAGAGTTCGGGGGTTGTGATTTCCAGTTTGGGCAATACAATTTTATCACAACGCACAAACTGGAAACGCCACGAGCTTTGCTCGTGAGCAGTTTACGAATCGCTTTTGCGATTCGTCGCAGTCGCAGGACAACGAACAACGTGAGTTGTTCAAGATGCCACCAACGCAAAGCGTTGGTGAAGCACTGCTCGCTTACACTCGCAGAGATAGCCGGGGTCGGTGGACGAAGAGGGGTGTCAAACAGTCTGTTGCTTAATGTAAACCTATTTTGGTTTGTAAACCGGATTTTTATTTTTCTGGTTTACAGCCACCAAAGAGTATGTTGACATCCCCGGTTGTCCTGTATCTTGTTTCATTTTTCCACTGTTCTTTGACAATCAACCCCATATCCAAAAATTTCTGAATATATTTGTTTGCTGCTTGTCGGGTCTTCATATCAAAGGATTCATAGTCCCTAATCCTGAACCAACCCTTCTTTGACATCATAGAAAGCACCTCCTTCTCCCTGTCTGTGGAGTTAAATGGCTCCATTTTCTTTGCCGCCAAATCCTTCAATATCCCCAATCCCATATTTCTGGATATGAATCTCTCTGTCGGAAATTGGATGGAACATTGAAGTATCATATCTGTTGCCCTTTTGAAAATATATCTGATTTCGCCGTTTGAAATATCATAAAGAATGTCAATGATTGCATCGTCTATAAGAGGATTGACCTCTTCTCTTATCCTGAGGTTTTCTATTCTTTTCTGTATCGCCAGTTTCACGTCTTCTTTGGATAATGGCTTAATCAAAACAGGTGTGCCTGTAATAATCTCGCTGACCCTTCTCATATTTTTCTCTATGGATGAAAACAAACCCTCAGACCCCATCAACACCCATATCAGTCCAGGCCTTACCAGAGCAATATCCCGTATCTGGGACAGAAATTCGATTACGACTCTTTCATTGAGGGTATCTATGTTGTTTACGCGTATGATAACCCCTTCATAGCCAGATCTGCGCAGTTCAGATACGAATCCATCCGTCATGCTCAATATCGTGGGCATCACAGTGGCAAGTGGTGATGTTATAGTAACAGACTTTGTTATGCCGCCGCCAAATCCTGCTGCTGCGGCTTGTAAGCCAAAAGATGTCTGCAGCGTTTGGGATATCATTGTCAGAGCCTCTTTAAACACCGGATTTCTTTTAATCTTTTTCTCGCCGTGAATCTTCATCAGCGCATATAGTGCATTTGAGAGTGACGATAGCATGAATGTCACGGCATCCGTCTCTTCGGTCAGGAGTATGGTCTCAAACGTAGGAAGGAGGCGCGGTGTTTTAGCCCTCCCCTTCCAAATCCTGTACTCCTGTATGTTAACAAAACTTGTCTTCCCTACCCCTATCCGCCCCTCCACAATCATTGCTCCGCCTTTCATACTTGAAATGATCGTCTCAAATTCCCTCGCCTCCTTCTCCCTGCCGACAAAGAGCCTTGCATCCTCTTCTGTAAGTTTCAGGGGCATTGGATTATACGGATTTGACTTGAAACCAAATTCCTGCCAGATGTCGGACATGATTATCAAATGTGTAAACCAATATTAGGTTATAAACTTAATTTGAATTGTAAACCAGTATCGTGTTTTTCTGGTTTACATGAAGATTTCGAACAAATCGGCACCCAATCTATCGGACAAAACAGAAAACAAATAAATCAACTAAAAAACAAGAAAAAGGAGATATTTAAAAAGATGTTCGAGCTTACTTTTTAGCCTTCTTATGCTTAACCACGCACTAATGCTCCATTCACCCTTGCAGTAACAAGGGTTCTCTCGGAATCAAAGATTCCTCGATTCAGTCGCATTAGTCCTATCTCGGAATTTACTTGCGTAATTTCCTCGACACACCCGCAATTTCTATCATCGCCAACCCGGAGGCAAACTGCTCACGAACCGTTACCGATTCGTGGCGATCGAGAACCGCTTTTCGGTTCAAGACAGAACCAACGCCCGTTGGTTCGTGCTTCAAAATTGCATCGTTGTTATCGGATAGCAATTTTGAAGATAGCATCACAGTCGCGAGGAGCTAGCTTTTGAAAAAAGCTTGCGACTGCACGAGGGCATAAATGCCCTCGTAGCAATCGAAGAAGCTTCGCTTCGAGATAGCACGAGGTACGCCTCGTAGCAATCGAAGAAGCTTCGCTTCGAGATAGCACGAGGTACGCCTCGTCGCGAGTCGAAGGTCGAAAAAGGTCGGGGTCTGTTTTACGAAAATGTAGCCACGCCGGAATGCCGGGTTTGTGGCCGTGCATTTTTCTTGGCTGATGTCTTCTGCACGGTGGCTTGGGGGACTTTTTCGCTTTCGGCGATTAGTCGTGAAAGCTCAAAATCGAATTTGAGCATCTGCCTTACAACAGAATTTCCGGTGTCGAGCTTATACATCGTGGAATTGCCGACTTCTCGGGTTTTTGCGATAATGCCCTTTTCGAGCAGGGCAGGCAGCACCCGGTAAACACTGGGTCTGCTGACTTCCGAATATTCGGCGATATCGCTGACCGAATAATCGTAATCGAGATGATCTGTCATGAAGTCAAGCACCTTCACGAACGGATTCTCGCCAAATATCCATGTAAACATTTTTTACACCCTTGAAAACAATGTATGCAACTCCATTATTTAAAACCCGAAGAAAGCCATGCTTTCGAGATAGAACGAATTGCGTAGCAATTCTGTCAGACGGTCTAAGATTGCGACAGCTGTTATGGCGTGTAAACCTATTTAGGTTTATATACTAAAACGCAGGCAAATGTTGTAACTTAACAACCTGCGTTTTATGTATGTACATTCCGCAAAAATTACAAATTCGCTTTGCGGAAGGGACATAAACCAAATTATCGTTTTTCAGGTTTATGCCGCATCAGGCCAAATCATATTTGCTCACGATTAGCCCGGGTCAGCATCCCTTATATTTAAAACCGTGAAAACCATTGTGCATCTGATGAAACAGGAATCTGAAAGTGTGGAGTTCAAACCGTCGCTTGCCCAGAACAGGGACATAGTGGAGAGCGTTTCGGCCTTTTCCAACACATCGGGCGGAAGGATAATAATCGGCAGGAGCGACGATGGGGAAGTCTTGGGCGCAGATATCGGGAAAAGAACCCTGGAGAATCTTGCGAACCAGATAAAGCAGAACACCGACCCGCCTGTGTTTCCATCCATTACGATTGAGGATGTCGAAAGCAAAAGCATTATCGTTGTCGAGGTGTCGGAGAGCAGCGCAAAGCCGGTTCTCGCCTGCGGCAGGGCATTCAAGAGGGTTGGAAGGTCGAACCAGAAGATGGGTTACGAAGAGATAAGAAAGCTGGCGATGCACTCCTCGAAGGTTTATTGGGACGGACAGATTTGTGAGGGGACGGCGCTTGAGGATATCGACAAAGAAAAAGTAAAATGGTTTCTAAGAAAGGCAAAAGAAGAAAGAAATTTTGATGTCGATCCTGAAGCGCCAACAAAGGAAGCCCTTGAAAGACTCAATGTGCTTAAAAACGAAAAGCTGACAAATGCCGCTGTTTTATTATTTGGAAAGAACCCACAAAAATTCTTTTTGCAGGCGAAAATAAGATGCGCAAGGTTCAAAGGTGTTGATGGACTTGATTATATAGATATGAAAATACTTGAAGGGACGATACCTGAACTTAGAGAAAACGCTATAAAATTCATAATGCAGCACACGAAACACGGGGTTTTCTTTGATGAGAACAGGCGTTATGACCGGTGGGAATATCCTTTCAGGGCGTTGGAGGAGTTGTTGAGCAATGCATTAGCGCACCGGGAATATGAATCAACATCTGATATGCAGGTTTCAATCTATGACAATCGCATAGAAATATGGAACCCCGGAGAGTTGCCAGAACCATTGACTCCCGCTGATCTAAAGAAAAAACACAAATCAATACCCAGAAATCGTTTAATTGCCGAAACTTTGTTTTTGATTAAATACATTGAACAATGGGGCAGGGGAACAAACAGAGTCATCAAAGAACTGTTAGCTCACAAATTACCTGAGCCAAGATTTCAAACTTTATCCGGCGGGTTTGAAGTTATTGTCTATGGCCCGGGAAAGGAATTTGAAGAAGAAATTGAAAGGGAGAAATATCATATCCTTGATATAAATGAAAGGCAGAAAAAGGCGATAAAATATCTGAAAGAACACAGTAGGATTGATAGAAAAACATATTGCAACTTATGTAATGTAGGAAAAACAGTTGCACACGAAGAATTGTCTGATTTGAAAAATAAAAAGATTATTACAATGGCTAATAAAGGCAGAAGTTCATATTACACCCTGTTGTAGCGGACGATTAGCGGACGATTAGCGGACGATTAGCGGACGATTAGCGGACGATTAGCGGACGATTAGCGGACGATTAGCGGACGATTAGCGGACGATATGAAGTCTTACTTCTTCGATTTCTTATGCTTCACGATTCAGGCTAATCTCCCTTCGGTCGATTGGCCTTCTCTCGGAATTTGCGCCGCAAATTCCTCGACCCGCACTAATTCGCTAACGCTCATTAGTCCTATCTCAAAGTTGTTTCACAACTTTTCGACCCAACCGTGAAAAGCATCACAGTCGCGATTGAGGGATTTGCTACGCAAATCCCGAGAGACTACGAATGAGCAAAGCGAGTTCGTAGGGAGGAGCAAAATTCGAAAACGAATTTTGCGACTGCACGAGGGCATAAAATGCCCTCGTCGCGATTGAGGAACTACGAAGTAGTTCCGAAATAAGGCTAAAACCGAAGGAGCGAGAAAACGAGCGACTGTTTTAGCCTGTGTTGAGGGATTTGCTACGCAAATCCCGATAGACAACGAATCGCAAAGCGATTCGTAGGTAGTTCGGGGGTTGCAACAAACGCCCGCTTCGCAGCCGTTTTATCCGCAACTCGTCGTTGCGGACGTTCACGAATTCCTACGGAATTCGTGCGGACCGCAGGACGGCGCAAGCCGTCCGAGGATGCCGCTAACGCTTTTGCGTTAGCGAAGCACTGTAAACTTCGCTTCGCTCAGTTTCCAGATGCTTTACGAATCGCTTTTGCGATTCGTCGCAGTCGCAGGACAACGAACAACGTGAGTTGTTCAAGATGCTACCAACGCAAAGCGTTGGTGAAGCACTGCTCGCTTACACTCGCAGAGATAGCCGGGGTCAACGAGTTTTGCTGGTTATCTTTTGTATCCCACTAACCAATAGTGCAGGTATGAAAACAATTGCCACTGCAATTATTATTCCTATTTTCTTAACATAATCTCCGAGCGAGAAATCTCCGACCTTTAGGTCGGGGATGAATCGCCCGGATTGGCCTTCTTTTTGGAAAAAGTTCTTTTTCTCT
>PGXE01000104.1 GCA_002838935.1 Thermoplasmata archaeon HGW-Thermoplasmata-1
CAAAGGCAGGAAACGAATGCGCGGTGGTGTTTGACTCGATAAGCACATTGACCATGCATTCCTCTCCGGCGGCGGTGCTGAAATTTTTGGAAGTGACGTTCGCCAAGTTCAAGAACGCGGAGGCGAGCGCAATTGCAATCATAGAGAAAGGCGTCCATGACGAGCAGTTCACCACGGCGGTCAGGTATATCGTGGACGGGATAATCGAGGCAAAACTGGACGAGGACAAGGGCGATCTGGTCAGGTATCTCCGGGTGTTTTCGATGAAAGCCGTAAGGCATCTCACAAAGTGGGCGAGATTCAACATAACCCAAAATGGAATGGTTCTGGGGTGATGAAATGGTGCTTAAACATTCCACTGAATCGCGCATAGTGGCGGTGATAGGGAAGCCGCAGACCGGGAAAACGCGATTCTGCTATGGCGCGGTTTTGGAAGCCGTAAGAAGCGGAAAGAAAGCGCTGGTCATAATCACGAACTTGCCTTATTCAGAAGTTCTG
The DNA here is from genome assembly GCA_002838935.1 of Thermoplasmata archaeon HGW-Thermoplasmata-1. Taxonomy (GTDB): domain Archaea; phylum Thermoplasmatota; class E2. Next base: position 499 of record PGXE01000104.1, read on the forward strand.
GACAATCTAGGGAGCGAAGGGAAAAGCGCAGAATCCGCCGGAAACCTGACGATAATGGATTGCTATTCATGGAGAGTGGGGCTGAAAACCGAAGCGAAATATGCGGTGGGGCAACTGGACGACTTAAGCCATCTCAGCGCGCTCGCATCAAAATTAATGAAGGATTTCCCGAAACGCTCTTTGATAGTTCTCGATTCCGTGACTACGTTAACCCTTCATTCAAAACCTGAAGACGTCATCAAGTTTCTTGACGTCGCGTTCGCGCTCGCAAGAAAGTCCGATCTGAAATTTCTCGCGGTTGTGGAGGACGGGGCGCACGATGCCGGCTTCGTTGCCAGAATAAAATCCCTGGCGGATGACATTGTGGAAACGGATTCCGAACCGGCATGATATGCATAAGGAAAATCGATTCGGAACAGTAATGGATACTTTTGATTGAAAGATGGTGAATCTGAATAATAGATGAAATCAGGATAGAATCAGAACAGCGAACCTATCCTCGGGCCTATCAGGCTCATCAGTATCCCTACGAGCACCGCAAGCGAGAATACGGTCACTATCGGCCCAACTATCCGCCCTACCTTCTTTTCATCGGACTTCGGGCTTATCCTGCGGCCTATCGCAAGGAGTGCGTCCCTGAACATATGGCCCCCGTCAAGAGGCACCGCAGGCAGGACGTTCGTCAAGCCTACCATCAGGTTTATCCAGAATACCCAATACATGCAGTTCGCGCCGAACCAGAACGCGTCATCGTTGCCCGGAGCCTCGTAGAAGGCCTGGTATGCGGCAGGCATCGGCGAAAGGCGCGAGAGCGGCAACGTTATGTATACCCTCAGGTAATCGAGATTCGATAGCGGCTTTTCCAGCACCGAGAGCAGGGTGTCGTGGCCGACGATTCCGCCGTAGAATGGTATCCCCATCCCGACGCCGAGAAATCCCTTTCCTGCATCGGCGGTATTGTTCGTATGGAAATATTTGTCCGCAAGAGTTACCGGATACTCGAAAGTCCCTTCGCCCTTGACGAAGAATTTCAGGGATATAGTCTGCCCCGCATAGGTGCCGTTCATGCGCTCGATGAAATCGGCGATCCCGCCTATCTCGAAATCGTCTATCGCTGTTATTATGGAACCAGGCAAAACACCGTTTTCGTGCGCAGGCGAATCCGCGACCACGTAGGAAACGGGCAAGCCGCTTGCCGCAGGCTCGAGTGTTCCCATGAAGCCTGCCGAAAAGACGGCCATGCACACCAGCGCCACAGCGATGTTGGCCGTAGGCCCTGCCGCAAAGACCCTCATGCGCTTCAACCTCGGCGCCTTTTTGAGCTCCTCTTCGTCAGGCTCCACGAAGGCGCCTATCGGCACGATTGCGTAAAGCAGCCCCATGGATTTCAGATTCACTCCCGCAACCCTCGTCAGTATCCCGTGGCCCCCTTCGTGCACGACAAGGGCTATGACGAGCCCGAGTATGCCAAAGCCCACCGGTATGAAAGGGTTTATGCCGGGAAGCGCGAGGATCATGCTTGGCGTCGGCGCAGCCTCGACAGGTATCTGGAGCGATATCTTTATGTTCCACATCACGAGGCAGAACATCGCGATCATGCCTGCAAAGCAGACTGCAAGACCGATGTTGGAATACCATTCCCAAAAAAGCTTCGGCCGCGCTATGCGGTCCACGGCGGCCTTCCCGCGCTTTGTGCGTATCATCATTATGAATCCCAGCGCGAGGGAGATGCCTTTCTTTCGCAGGATGCCTTTTGCGCCCAAAACCGCTACGACTGCGATGTAAGCCGAAAGAAGTATCAGGAATATGAGCCAACCGTTCATCCCGCGAGCATATATCCGGGCAGTTTATAACCCCTGCGCAAGGGGCAAAACATATTCTGAAATGACGCTTTCGCCCGCACCGCAAACGGCAGGCCTACGACTCGTCGAGGTCCATGTCGGCGTCCCTTGACGCAGAATAGCAGTTGAGGCAGAGATGGTCGCCCAACTCCTCGATCAGGTAAGCGTGTTCGCCGCATATCGGCTCGCTACAGTGCTGGCAGATGACTATGCCCTCGGCGCTGCAGATGTAGCATTTCACCATTTTATCACAGGTTATCGTTTGGCGCTTGCGGTATATAACAGTTTTTCCGGCAGGTGCCATTTGTTTGCGTCCGGCAATTCATTTTTACGCGAAGCGAAAGGCGGTTCTGGCAAAAACTAATATTGCGCGTAGGCATTGCCGGATTCATGGGATTGATAGGCGCCCACGTTTCGATAGCCGGCGGCGTGTGGAAAGCGCCCGCAAACGGCAAGGCCCTTGGATGCGAGGCCGTTCAGATATTCACAAAGAACCAAAGGCGGTGGGATGCAAAGCCGCTCACCGATGACGACGCGGCCCTGTTCTTGCGAAACCTCCGGGATTCCGGGATAAAGAGCGTTATCGCCCATTCGTCCTACCTGATAAATCTCGCAAGCCCCGACAAAGAGCTTTTGGAGAGGTCAATTCTATCGTTTATCGACGAGATGCATAGGTGCGAAATGCTCGAAATAAGGAATCTGGTATTCCATCCGGGTTCGCACGTCGGGAGCGGCGTAAAGAAAGGGCTGGCCGCGGCTGCGGGAAGCATTTCGGAATGCCTCGACCAGACTTCCGGGTTTAAGGTAAAACCCACCATCGAGATTACCGCAGGGCAGGGGAGCAACCTTGGCTGCAGCTTCGAGCAGATAGCGGAAATAATGGGTGCGATAGAAGACCGCAGCCGCATCGCCGTATGCTATGACACCGCGCACGGTTTTGCGGCAGGCTACGATATACGGACAGAAGAATCTTACGGGCTGACCTTCGGGATGTTCGAAGATGCGATAGGGCTAAAGTATCTCGAGTGCTTTCATCTCAACGACACGAACGAGACTATTGGAAGCAACGTGGACCGGCACGAAAACCTCGGCGGCGGACAGCTTGGGACAACACCGTTCAACCTGCTGGTCAACGATGCGCGATTCGAAAAATGCCCCATGATACTGGAAACGCCGGGCGGAGAGGGGATGTACCTGAAAAATCTTGCCATTCTGCGGTCTTTTAGAAAATAATAAGCGGGGGAAAACGAGGATAAAAGAGACTGATTGAAAAATCAGTTCTTCTTCGGTGAAGAAAGGAATATGCCGAAGATGCCGAAAAGCAAAAGCGGCACAGTCATCGCATAGACGCCGATATCTGTCCATGCGCCGTAAATCAGATTCCATACGAAATAGAATATTATGCCTGCGAACAACATTACCAGAGAGACTATCGTCCAGCCTGTGACCTTCATGTTTTTCCCTCTTTTTTATTTTAGATATCTTTTGATATTGAAGAGATTGGCTATTTGGATGCCGGTTGGAACACTGGGATTCAGCGGCGAACGTTTGCGTTCGCCTAGCTTGAGAAATCTTTGATTCCGAAATAGGGCGAAACGAAGTTTCGACCGTGTCGCAAATCATATAGATTTGCCCGCAAAGGCGCATTACTTCGTAATCCGCCTAGCTCGCAAAATTCTTTCAGAATTTTGCTCGTGAACCCACGGTTCAAATCCCACGGTTAGTTGGAGAGATTGCTCAGTGGGAGCACTGGGATTCCAAGACGAATGCGCGGCACTCGTATAGCTCGCAAAATTCTTTCAGAATTTTGCTCGTGAACCCACGGTTCAAATCCCACGGTTAGTTGGAGAGATTGCTCAGTGGGAGCACTGGGATTTGAACCCAGATCGGCGGGTCACTCCTATGAGTCAGCGCTCCAGTTAGTCATCACCGTCAGCTGACCCTTTTATCATCATCCTCATAACTGGAGCCCGCAATGATGCCTGGTTACACCATGCTCCCATAACAAGAGGCGAACAGGTAATATTATTCGTAAAGAGATAAAGAGTAAGCGGACTTTAAGCCTTACGCATTTTCTGTGCGCGTTTTCGCCTTCTCATCTTCTTCTTGCGCCACTTCCACCTCTGGTGGCCGCGCTTCTTCCATACACGTGAGCCGCGTTTCATTTTTATAACTCCTTATCTGATATTATAGTTCCAATCAAGCGCTAGCTTGTGACTAAACCCGTAATCGGGTGGCCATATATAACGGTTTAGGGTTGTTTAGTTACGGACGTTGGTTCTCGGACTGTTCGGGCGTCCTTTACCGAGGATACTGTCTGCTAATGTGCACGTGGAGGATTGAGCAATTTGTGAAACAAATTGCGAGAGACCACGTGACCATGAACGAAGTGAATGGGCACGTGGAGGATTGAGCAATTTGTGAAAGCGCCATATCCTGGCTAGGCTACGTGCCCGAGCGAATGCGAGGGCATAGCACGTGAACCGAAGTGCCAAAGGCACTGTTCACGTGCGTGTGCCCGTTGAGTGGAGCGAAATGGGCATAGAACTTGAACTTTGCTCAAGTTCGTATCGATGAACTACGAAGTAGTTCTGAGATAGGGCTTGAACTATGTTCAAGCCCGTGTGCGAGCAAACCGGTAAACCGGTTTGCGAGTGTTTGGATTGATTTTGCGATTGAAGGCCGTTACCTTTGAGCGAACGCAAAAGCATCGGCTATTTCATATTAGACCTTTTACAAATTAATCGGATAAATGTAAAAAGAGTTTTCGTGAGGCGATCTCACTGATAGGGCGACGCTTCCCCGATAAGGTCGGCGTGGCTAAGGAACATGCGGCGGCAGCAAAACCTGTCGAGGCCGAGGTCGTCGAGGACATCTTTCGGGTTTTCACCCTTTGCTACACGCTGCTTGTAGTCCTTGTATTTGGAGCCTACGACCTTCCCACATGTGAAGCATCTTACGGGTATGATCATGAGCTCACCTGTACGACTTCTGCCTCTTCTTGCGAGCGCCGCGGCCAAGCTGCTTCTTTGCTTCCTTGCGACGTGTGTCGTTTACCATGAGGGTCCTGTCGTAGGTCACGTAGGTGTGCTTCAGGGCCTCGTCGTTGGTATACTCGACTATGCCGCGGGCGATCGCGGTCCTCACTGCATCGGCCTGTCCCATCACGCCGCCGCCCTCGACCTGAACGTCGAAGTCGAGCTTCTCTGCAGAGTGTCCTGCGATGTAGAGGGGCTCGTTTATCTTCTGGCGAGCGAGCGCGGGTTCGTATATCTCAAGGGGTTTGTTGTTTATGCGCACCTTGCCCGTTCCCTTGACGACGCTTACGCGTGCCACGGCGGTCTTGCGCTTTCCGGATGTGTTTACAACTTTTTTTGCCATTTTGATTCACCCCTAAAGATTGGCTCCAAGGTCGCGTGCCAGATTTTCGAGAGTCATGTGCTGCACGGTGCGGTTTTCTGCGATGGTTATGGTTTCGAACTCTTTCCCCGCAAATTCCCTCGGAACGCCGAGGTGGCACTTCAGGCGCTTGTATGCTTCCCTGCCGGAAGGTTTCTGGTAGGGTATCATGCCGCGTATCGTGCGCTTTACCATCATGTGGGGTATGCGCGGGAAGAACGGACCTTTCCTGTGGGTGCCTACGTCGCGCTTGAACATGTAGTTGGCCTTTACGCGCTTCTCGGTCCCTGTCACGATGGCTTTCTCGCAGTTGACTATCTCGATCTCTTCGCCTTCTATCAGGCGCTTTGCGATGTGGGTTGCCATGCGTCCAAGAACGAGGCCGGTTGCATCTATTATCGCTACCATACGTTTCACCCCATGATGCGCACGTTCGTGCCCTTCGGGTTTTCGTTCGCGAGTTCGTCTATGGATATGCACCTTCCGCCCGCCGCGTTTATCTTTTCGCGGGCCACTTCGCTGAATGCCCAGGCCGCAACGGTCGCCTTCTTTGTTATCTCGCCTGCCGCGAGCACCTTTCCGGCAACGACTGCGGACTCGCCTTCCGCGAGGTACATGTCTATCTTGCTTACGTTTACCTGCGCCCAGTTCCTTAGGGAACCTTCCAATCTGGATGCGATGTCTCGCCAGATCGGTGCATCCTCGTCCCAACTCTTCTTGCGAAGTTCCCGGACAAGTGTGACCAGCGCAGGATTTGTCTTCCTTGCTAATTTTTCCTGCTTTGCCATTTCTGACTCCTCCGACATCAACTATAAAGTTGTCTAGAGTGAGCAGACGTATAGGGGCGTATTATATAAATGTTGCCGGTTTACCGGCTTTGGGACAGAATTATCCCACCTTCACTTTTACAGTAAAAATGTTGTGGAGCAATCCGATAGAGAATATCGCCATCTCTCGCCTGTCATCCCTT
>PGXE01000105.1 GCA_002838935.1 Thermoplasmata archaeon HGW-Thermoplasmata-1
CAGTATATCCACCTCGAAGTTTTCTTTCAAAAAAATGGATTTCTCCGTGTTACCTTAGTTTTGACTATATTTAGGGGATTTGGGATTCGGAGATACTGATCTAATTTATTTTATAAAAATATCCAAAAATAGGGTGGTTCGCCCCTGTTGCCCTGCAGTAACAGTACACATCATCGAGTGCGTAAGCACGTTCTACCGTTTCCTGACCCAAGCAAGGCAGGTCCATCCCCTCCAGTCCAACCCGACGCGGTAAAGCGAGGGGCAGCAGAGGACTATCGGAAGGGCGTTGTTAATAGGGCTTTGTACGGCGGCATGGTTGTCCCAAGGTCATACGGCGACGTCACGTCTGCTTCGTCCCATGGGGACCCTTTAAAGCGCCGAGGTATTGTCGCACAACGTTATGCCCGCCTGATCACTTGTCACAGGCGTCTTCGAACGCGTGCAGTGGCGGCTATCTGGCAAGTGGTATTTTAAAGTTGTTGAACGTAAAATGGTGATGATTCAAAAGAATGGTTTAAAAAGAAACCTGGTTGGGAAGATTATCCGAATATGACGTCGGACGCCCTGTATTCATATGGGTTTGCCGCGGGGTCGCCGTAGAGCGGGTAAGCAAGCATGGTGCGGCGGTCCCAGGGTGTGAGTCCGTGCCATTCAACTATCTCGCCGTTGTTGTCGATGTATATGAGCGTGCGGTCCATGTTGCTCGCTATGGTGTAGTACTCGTTCTTCGCTATCTTCAACGCGTTGCCGAGCGTTTCGTTGTATCTGACGAGGTTCTCGATGTAGCGGTTGTTGAGCAGGCCGTTGCAGCTTGATTCGAGCACGGGCCAGACCTTCACTTCGCCCCAGGTGACCCGGGTTCCGCCAACGTAGCTAAGGCATCCCGAATGGAGGAACGCCAGCGAGCAATACTCATCAAGGCCGAGCTTCGCATCAAGCCGGGAAGTGAGGCACGATGCTGCTATTCCGTTTCCGGGCACGACGACAACGCCCTCGAAGTCGCCTGCGTCGATCATTATCGCGTCGATTCCGCCGATGCCCAAGTGCCCCCAGCCGTTCTCGCCGCCGTGGCCGTAGTAAATGATGTAGTTGTTGTTGTAGATCTCCTGCCTCGCTATCGGGTCGGTCGCCATGGCCGAATGGCGGAACTTCGTCAAAAAGCCGCCTTCGGTGAGCATCTTGTTGACCTGCACGACGTCTCCGGTGCAGAAAAGCTCTATCTGGAGCGTTCCCTCAAGGAAGTAGGCATTCTTAATCCAGCTTTGGAGGTGTTCGCCGGTCGGGTCGTTTGCTGCGGTTTCAAGAGCGATTATCCTGTCGTATCCCATGCTCCTTGCAACGAGCGTTGAAGCGTCTCCGACGTGCCTGCCGACTATCCTGCCTATCGCCATCTCCTGCGTGAGCGGGTTGCCGTCGAAGTCCGCATAGTAGTTGTCGCTTGGGACAGGCTCATCGGCATAGTCGCCGGTGCCGCATTCAAGGTAGTACTGCATCGGGATGGCTACGGGGTCGCCGACGACGCAGAGGTATTCCGGAACCATGCCGTGGGCGAGAACCCTTACCCTCGCCCCGGTTATGGCGGTCTTTATCTCGAACGTCAGGTTCTCGTTCCTGAAATTCCCGGGTTCGACATCGACCACTGCGATTACGGCCTTGTGGAACGCTGCGAGGAACGCCGCGGACATCGACATCGAATCCTGCGGGAACCTGTTGGCGCTTGCCTCAAGCTTGGCATCGTAGGCGTTCACGGCGACGATGTAGTTGCAGTAATCGCCATTCTTGACCATTAGCTTGAGGAAATAATCCTGAACGTCGGAGACTGCTGCAAGGTGCATCGAGCCGCCCTTTATGCGACCAAGGGTGACGAACGATTCGACGCCGAGAGCGGCAAGCTCGCCGCTCACCGCTTCCAGCGACTCGGCGCATATCATCGGCGCACCGAGATACGCAGCAAGAGGTGCGGCGGCAAGCCCTATGGCGTAATCGTGGAAGACGAACGCGGTCTTTGACGGATTCTCCATCTTTGCCGCGATCTCAAGGGATAGCGCGGTCATGTCCGACGCGTCCATCTTCTCGCTTCCGCTGACCGGCACGTTGCCGACGGTTACAATCTTCGTGGGCTGGTACTGTTCGGTCATGACCTGCACGTTGAACTCCTCGCTAAAAACGAGGACCGGGCTAGCGACCACTTTCGCGACGAGCCCTTTGTCGGTCTCAAGGAGCGTATGGCTCGCAGAAAGCGGAGCCATTATTACCGCAAGCTCGGGTATCTTCTCTATGACGTAGAGGGTGCCCGTGCTCGCAACGCTCTTTTGCGGCACGAAATCGTTCAGGTATTGCTCGACAGGAGCAATAGTTCCTGCGTCTGTTGACTGCGTTCCGGCCTCTTCTCCTATGCATCCTGCAAATACGGCAACAATCATGGCCGCAATCGCAAACATGGCAAATACTTTATTCATTTTCTTATTCCTCCTTTATTTCTTCTCTTGTTCCCATTTTATTCTCTATTTTCTTTGTGTATCTTCTGCTCGTATCATCTTGCTATTTTTATGTATCTTCTGCTCGTATCATCTTGCTATTTTTATGTATCTTCTGCTCGTATCATCTTGCTATTTTTAGTCTATTTACAGATAAACGACACCGAAGGCGGCGCTTCTCCTCCGACAACGACAGCCATCATCGAGGCGTCATACGGGTTCAATCCCATGACCATTATCCCGATTGTAAACTCGTCGCCTTTCGCAAATACCGCGCCATCCGCCGCAAGCTCGAAGCCGTAGTCATATATTCCGGGCGCAAACGGCGCAGATGCCGAAACGTCGATCTCCTCTTCCGCAATCGCCTCTCCGTTGCGGTATAGGTATGCGGACACCGAGGTCGCAGGCTGCGGCAGCGTTTCGTACGATATCCGGAACTTGAGGCTTGCCGCGCCGGAGATGGCAAAAGACTCGGTCGCGGGCAGCGTCCAGAGCGTCGGGTAGCTCTTTGCCAAAAACGAGTTGCCCATCGGTGCGGTTCCCTCTGCGGGCGCCGGGCCGCGGGCAAGCTCGTATTCGTTAGCGACCATCTGCCCCCATACCTCGCCCTGATAGGGCTGTATTGCCGTGCTTGTCAGGTAAAGGATCAGGATACTTGGAATCTTTTGATCTTCCAGGGACTCCTCTTCTATTTCAGCGACGTCGCCTGCGTTGCCTATGCAGCCGGCAAACGGCAACGATAACGCTGCTATGAGCAGGAGGGTGAGTGCGTTTTTGCGATAAGCCATTTTGTACACCTTGCTTTTATGGTTCCCCTGAATCAGGGCTGTTGTGGATTTAAGATAATAAAAAGTTTGTGTATCACCCGTTGAGATTCGAGCGAGATGAGGCTATTCGTAGTGACGAAAACACCGTTTTCGCCCCAATCTCAAATTACCTGTGCGATTGCAGGTAATTTACTCGTGGCGGCGAAAACTACGTTTTAGTCCCACTCGCAGATTATCGGGTCAATTTGGCAATAATCTACTCGTAAAGCCACGCCGCGTCGATCTTCGTGTAGCCTGCGAGTTCCTCGCCAAACCAAAGCCCTATCTCGAACTTTGCGGTCTCTGGCGAATCCGAGCCGTGGATTATGTTACGCCCTATCTGCTGGCCGAAATCGAAGCGCATCTCGCCGGGTGCGCCCTGCTTGGGGTTCGTGGCTCCCATCATCCTGCGCGCTACCGTTATCACGTCGTCGCCCTCGAGAACCATCGGAACTACCGGGCCCGAGGTTATGTATTCGATAAGCGGCGGGTAGAACGGCTTGCCCTTGTGTATCTCGTAGTGCTTTTCAGCAAGTTCGCGCGGAACCTGCATGAGCTTCATAGCGACTATCTTGATGCCTTTCTTTTCGAACCTGCCTACTATCTCGCCTACAAGGCCGCGCTGGACCGCGTCCGGCTTTATCATAGCGAACGTTCTCTCTATTGCCATGTGATTTGCACCGTTTTCGTGAATGCGGCGGGATTTTAAAACGTTATTCGCTTGAACGGCAAGGAAAACGTTAACGGCGGCGGCGCCAAGGCCTGGCAAACGTAAAATAGAGGCCGCAAGAATACGTTATCGTTCAGCAAACAGGATTCGTAAAAAATGATACACAAAGGATAAGCAAGGGGTGCGATAACGTGGAATACGACGAATATGCGATTTATGAAGAGAAGTTCGTATCGAAGGCGACCCTGCTGCTTTCGGGAACTATATCTGCATTAGTGTTCGCAATGGCGATAATAGTCCCCCTCACGCAGGGAATAACCGAAGAGAACCCGCTATGGTCGGTGATACTTCTTGGCGCAATTGCGGCGCTGCTCGTCTTTCTGACCGCAAGCTTCACGCACATAAGGATAATGATAACGGCAAAAAACCGGATAGTGAAATACGGCGTGGCGAAAAAGGTCTTTGCACGGGAGAATATAATGGACGTTTACAGAGACGAAACGGGCGCTATGCGCTACGGCGGCTGGGGAATCAGGATGGCGAAGGTGAACGGAAAGAGGCGCTATGCCTATTCGACGCTTGGGGAGCGGCGCGTGGTCGTAACCGTCAAAGGCTGGAAATACGACGAGTTCGTCTTCTCGACAAAAAAGCCTGATGATGGGGTTATGGTTTTGAAGGG
>PGXE01000106.1 GCA_002838935.1 Thermoplasmata archaeon HGW-Thermoplasmata-1
GTTCGAGTTCGGCTACGGGCTGAGCTACACCACTTTTGAATTCAGCAACCTGCGGCTGGACAAAAAAGTTATAGGGCTTGACGGAAAGGTTATTGTCAGTGCCGATATCGAGAACACGGGCGACGTCGCAGGCGCGGAAGTCGTGCAGCTTTACGTCGGCTACAACGGCAGCGCGGTGGACAGGTCTGTAAAGGACTTGAAAGGATTTGACAAGATATTCCTGCAGCCGGGGGAGAAAAAGACTGTGACAATAGAGGTTGCAGCCGAGAATCTCGCATACTACAGCGCAGGATTGGGCAGGTTCATAGTCGAACCGATAACCTACGACGTCCTTGTCGGCGCGAGTTCGAGGGATATAAAGCTGACCGAAAGCTTCCTCATAACGACCGACCAGGCGCTACTTGACGAAGAAGAGGCGAAACACGCAGAATCAGGAGACTCCACATCCAAGACCCCCGGTTTTGGCGCAATCGCCCTTCTCGGCGCGTTCGGCATAGCCTGCGTCATCCTTTCGCTTAGAAGGAAGCGCAACTGAACTCGCATCACTCTTCTAAAACCCTTTAAATTTCTTTTAGCAAAACCCTAAAAATTAGCATTCCAAATGAAGCAGGGAATCGCAGTCATCCGATCATGTTTCTAGCTTTTGGCAAATCTCGCATATCCTTGAAGGGGTGCGTATTCTTATCGGCGAGATATCGTGATATTTTTTCGCATTCTTTTTCCCCATCCTCTTTTTCGATATATCCCTCAGAAGGTGGGAGAAGTCATCAAAAACGATCTCCGTCTCGAAAACCTCTTTCGCAAGGCATGGGAAATTCGATACCCTTTTCCAGACGCGCCGTATCCTGCCGCTTTCGCCTGTGAGCGCGGCCCACTCCGATCCTTCGCCGTGGTCGAGGATGATTACGCGGTCGGCAAGCGTAAAACCCTTTTTTATCGCACGTTTGACCGGCAGGTGATGGAGGCTGTAGGTAAAAAGCGCGGCATCATATCGGATTTCGTCTTCGAGGTCGAATAATGAGCGTAGATGTGTTGTGACCCTCCCTTCAAGACCCTTCGCGACAAGGCACGCGTCAAGCCCGGCTAGCGCCCTACCATCTATATCGATGGCATCCACCCTCGCAGCCGCCTGCGCATATTCGAGCGTCACCTTGCCGCTTCCGCAGCCGACCTCAAGCACCCTTCTGCCAAGCAGCAAGCCGGCAAGAAAAGAGTGCAGGCCGCCGGTCGCTTCAGCATTAGCATCTCTGTTTGTGCCCATGATACGATCACGCTTTTTCGTCGGGCAACTCTTCTTTGCCTTTACCGGAAAACCGGTCGCACCCTATTTTCATAAGAACGGTTATTATGAGCATCGGACCTACGAACAATCCCTTGCCGATGAAGTAAAGGCCAAGCCCTGTCGAAAGTTCCGCGCCGCATAACAGCGATATTCCAGCAACGATGCAAAGCAGCGATGCCGCAAGCCCGCACGCAATGCCAATACTTCGCATTCCCACACCGTAATTGTCCATTCTATTCACCATTCCTTACGTTCCATTCACCCCTATTTCTTAAAATGCCGCATCACCCTATGTTTCCCGCAAGCGCCCGCACGATGTCGTGCTTGTCGATTATGCCGACGAGTTTTCCGCTTTCGTCGATAACCGGAAGCTGGTTCACCTTCTTCTTCGTCATTATTATGGCCGCGTCCTCGGTGGATGCTTCGCTGTTGATAAAATGCACTTTGGAGGTCATGATATCGGAGACCGGAACGCTTGCGGTTTCGTCGAAGAGCATCGCCATCTCGCCGTGTCCCATAACCTGCCGTATCGGTATCTCTATGAGGTCGAATGGCGACGGCAGTATGGTTTCGGATACGCTCGTATAATTGACCCTTATATGGCGCAGGATGTCGCTCTCGGTGACCATGCCGATGATCTTTCCATTCTCGACGACGGGCGCGCTGTGGATGTCGTTTTTGGAAAATACGCCAGCCGCAGTCTTTATCGAATCGCTTCTCTTCAGGACTATGACGTCCTTTGTCATAACTTCGGATATCCTCATTTCTTCACCCAGATATCGTATTGCAGTCATGGTTTAATAAAGGTTGGGGGAAGAGAGCGGAAACGGGATAAAACCTGTTGTGGCAAATGTCACGCGTTCGCTATTATCCTCACCACGTCGCGCTCCCTGAGTTCGTGGTCGGCGCCTATGATGCGTTTTGCGCGCGCGTCGACGGCTCTTATGAAGTGGTCGCCAAGGTCGGTATGTATCCTGTATGCGAACTGCTTCGCCGTCGTTCCCCTCGGCACGAGGTGTGCATCCGGCAGCACGCGGTTATGCTTGTCCGTAAGGTGATGGTCGTCCTCGACCGGATAGACCACTATGAGGTCGAGCAGCCTGAAGACCGCTTCCTCGATGCAACGCTGCACCCCGGTGGATCCGTATCTTTGCAGCACGTGGGTTTTTATGAAATCAAGCGCGTTCTTCTGCCTCTCGTTCAAGTCGCCCGAGTGCGAAACAGCGAAGTCGCCGCCGCCCGGCACGTAATCTATCATGCCGTGTTCCGAGGCGTTTTTTAGCGCCAGTTCGCTCTCGGCGCTTACAGGAAGCACTATGTAGCCATCGTTTTCAAGGGCAGTCAGCCGCTGCATCATCTCCACGGGCGCCTTGTCGCACTTGTTCAGGGCGAGTATCATGGGCTTGCTCACCCTTCGCAGGCTGTCGGCAAGGCGGAAAAGGTCGCCGTCGCTCCAGCAGGTCGGCTTTTCGCTCACGAGGCCGGTGTCGCGCAGCGCCTTGTGAACGTGCGCCTCGGTGACTCCCAGCCCCGTAAGACGGTCCACTAGGGCGTAATCTATCTTCTTGCCCTCTATCTCCATCTGCCGCGCCGCCCGCTCCCAGCCGCGCGAGATTATATCCTTCATCCAGTAGGCAATCTCCTCTTCCAGGAAACGCACGTCCTGCATCGGGTCGTGGGAGCCGGTGTCGCAGGGGTTTCCCTCGCTGTCGGTCGAGCCGGACGCGTCGATTATGTGGATGAGCGCCGCCGCCTGCCGGAGGTCGTCGAGGAACTTGTTGCCAAGCCCCCTGCCTTCGTGGGCGTTTGGCACAAGCCCGGCCACATCTATTGCCTCTATCGCGACAAAGCGCGTGCCGTCGACGCATTTGGAGTTATTCGGATTGCATGCCACATCGAAATCCCTGCACGGGCACTTGGAGCGCACGTACATCACCCCCACGTTGGCGTGTATGGTGGTGAAAGGGTAGTTCGCTATCTCGGCGTTCGCGTGCGTAGCGGCCTTGAAAAAGGTGGACTTGCCGACGTTCGGCTTTCCGACTATGCCTATTTTAAGAGCCATCTTTTTTGCCTCCGAATCCTCATCCCAGCAGGTCCATGACGTCTTCAACCATTGCGACGTCGTTTTCAAACCTCTCGACCTTTTCCTTCATCTCTTCGGACTTCTCGGTGCAGAACCGGATTCCCTCCTCCGCGTTTATCGTTCCTTCGACCATCGCGTTCTGGAACATCTGGATGCTTTTCCCGGACAGGTTTCCAAGGATCTTGCAGCCGGCGCCAAGCCTTATCTCGCCGCCGGCACCCACCGAACCCTGTATCTCCACCTCGTCGTTTATGACCATCTCGTCGCTTGAGCGGAGCGCTCCGTAAATCCGGCTCCCCTTGCCCACGTAGACGCTTCCCTTGACGTTGTAGTTGCCGAGTATGCGGCAGCCGGAGCCTATGCGCATGTTGCCGTGGACTATCGACTCCTGCAGTCCTATCGTGGTGTCTGCGGGCACGAATGTGAAAACGTCGGAAACGGCTATCGCCGCATCCTCCTCGTTCTCCATGGTGTCCATCTCGTCAAGTATACGCTGCACCTCGTCTGACTGCCCGAGCCTGAGCAGTTCGAGCAGGTAGAGGAAAATGTATATCACAAAAGGTATCGGGTTTCTGATGTTTATCCATCCCTTGGCCTCGAACCCCTTCTCTATCTGCACGTCGTCGCCGACATCGAGGTCGCCGCGTAGCGAGAGCTTGCCGCCGATGCGCGTTCCTTCCCCCAGATAGACGTTGCCTTCGGCATCGACGTCGCCCCTTATCGTCGAGAACATATCCACCCTCACGTCGCCGCCCGCGGTGACGTTCCCGTTCATCTTGACGCGTTCTCCGGCAAACACCCTTCCGTTTGTGGATATGCCGAACTGGAGGCTTACGCGGTCCGATATTATGAAGTCCCCGTTCGTCAGGATCGTATGCTCCTCGAACCTCGTTTCGTCCGGGAAAACCAGAGTCTTCTTGTCAAACACCATGCTTAATCGAAAAAGAGATTGGTTTTGAAGTTATAAAGATAAAGGTTTAAGGTTAATGCGGCGGCATGCGGATTTTTTGTGGGGTGCGTAGGTCGGCTTCTTCGGGAAACGGATTATCTAAAGGAGCGAACAGGGCTCGGAAAAACGCCTCTTTTTTCAGTATCTCCGAAAGAAAATTGTAATCAACCGCATTCCTTATAACCAAGTTAATCACAGCACTTTCATTTTTTCTGCACATTCCCCACAAATAGAAG
>PGXE01000009.1 GCA_002838935.1 Thermoplasmata archaeon HGW-Thermoplasmata-1
AGATTTCCTATACTGAAGGTTGTGTTTTCTTTCATTGTTCATCAAACTTGCAAGGAAACACAGCCTTTAAACTTTTTCAACTGGCGAAGTTAGGTATTAACCCGCATATTAGATTACACGACCTCAAACTTTTTACGCCATCATACTATGGAATCCGTATGGGTTCCGCCATCTATGACATATCGATACTCATCGGTTCCGCGCTTTTGCTTGGACTGACGCGCGGCTTTGGCATGTGCGCGATAATATGCACCCCCGGGTTGTTGCCCTACGTCGTGACAAAAAAGAATACCTGGCGCGAGGGATTGGCGGCAGGATTGCTATTCAACCTCCCCCGCATAGTCTTCTTTGCCGGTCTCGGCGCCCTTATCGGACTTATCGGCTTCCACGTAAGCGACAAGTTGTCCGTCAGGTTGTCCGTCATAGGATACATCCTGATAGGCGCGATAATAATGGCTGCCGGCGCATCGATGTTTCGGCGGGCGCAACTGGAACGTCTTGGTGCGGACGCAAGCGGAGGTTCGGATGTGTGGGATAAATCTAATATGCTTGCGATAAAGACAGACGATGCGCCTGAAAATGATGACGTGTGCAGGGGGGGCGGCTGCGGCGGTGATTGCGAAAGGAGCGGCGGCGGATGGAGGCGTATTGCCTCACGCATCGTTTCCCGGCTTTCCGGCAAAGGAAAAAGCGACCTTTTGCTTATGCTGGTCTGGGGCAGCCTCATGGGCATTGCATGCATCTCCGAAGTTTCCCTCATAGAAGGCATAATCATAAGCGGGGCTGTCGGCGGCGCGGCCGGAAGCCGCGGGGTCGCCGTAATCTACGGTATGCTCGCGATGACTGCGTTTGGCATAGGGGCGGCGATACCGGTGATAGCCACGACAACCGCCGCGGGCGGTATATCCCAACGAGTGAAAAACGCGGACAGCAAAGAAAAGACGGCAAGGCGTATGAACATAGTCAAAACGATCGGCTCGAGTTTCATGATACTGCTTGGCGGCTACCTTGCTGTCAAGTGGACTCTGTCGCTCATCTCACTTCTGCAGTAAAATTTCAACAGATATTTTTCAGTTCGTCCTGCAGCCTGTCCACAAGCCCAAGTTCGCCGACCTTTTTCTTCAGGCCGATGATTATATCAACAGGCGAGGGGTCGACGCCGCGCAGAACCGCGAGATAGTTAGATGCGAAGTCGCCAAGATACATCAGGTGCATCATCCTCGCAAGCTTGCCTTCGCCAGCCGAATCGACTTCTATTACATCACCTGCCACGCTGGTCATCATTTCAAAGAGGTAGTCCAGCCGAACTGACATCGCCGGCGCTTCGTTATCGCGGTCGCGCAACAATATCACTGCGAAATCCCTAGTCTTCTCCGGGTTCGCGCTCCAGCCAACTATGTCGTTGTGGTTGCACTCCGGCAGGACGTCGTCCCTTGCGACGACCTTGGAGTTCTCGTTGAACTGCCCGCGCCAGCGCCGTGCGATTGGAGCGTAGATGCCGTGGCCGTATATTTGCGGTATCCTGCCATATATCCGCCTTGCAATCTGCTTTGCAGGATTTTCCGCTTCAGGCGTCTCCATGCGTATTAACCCGCGAATCGACGAAGTTTCATCAACTGCTTTTATTACGGCGTCTTCCGCCGACCATATGCCTGCGGCGTCCAGTATGCCAAGCGTAGGGAACAACAGATACGCTGTCGCGGCGCGGGGCTGCAGGTTTGGCCTTATCGCCACGTGGGTCGCTCCGGCTATCTTGCAGAAATCCCTTAGTTTGCCGCCGGAAGAAACACCCACTATCCTGCATTTTCTTCGCGCAGCCTCGACGAAGGCGGAAAGCGTCTCCTCGGTGTTTCCGGAATAGCTTAATGCGATGAAAAGCGTCCTCTCCGACGCCCATGCAGGTATCCCGTATTCGCGGCATACCCATATGGGGACATCCGCCTCGTCGAGAAGCAGCGACTGGATTATGTCCCCGCTTATCGCAGAACCGCCAAGCCCCGCTATTATTATATTATCAATATCTTTTTTACCGAACGGCAGCGACAGACCTTTGCGGTATTCCCAAGATTCGAATATCTGTTCCGGGAATCCGGTGACCGTCGCAAGCATTCCGGACCGATCGATACCGGAAATTTTTTTTAAGTCGTCAAGCATTTTTTCACTTCTTGGAATGAATGTTCTTTTGGTTTTTACCTTTTGCTGCCCCGCAGTCCGCATAAAAATAACATCCCCATCAAAAACCTCGTTTTGATGCATAAGAAGGGGCCGACCCAAAGATTTATTTCTGAATAGCGGTATACAAATTCGACAAAGCAATAGGTGGTATTATGATAAACGTAGCGATAAACGGTTTTGGCAGGATAGGCAGGATGACGCTTCGCGCCGCGCTCGAGCACAAGGGGTTCGGCAGGGAGTTCAATATCGTCGCCGTGAACGACCTCGTCGACACCAAGACGCTTGCGCACCTTCTCAAGTACGACTCCACGCAAGGCAGGCTCGGCATACCGGTCGAGGCTGGCGAGGGTTTCGTAAAGGTCGCCGGTAACGAGATACGCGCATTCATGGAAAAGGATCCGGCCGTCCTCCCGTGGGGCGACATGGGCGTTGACATCGTCATAGAGTCCACCGGCATATTCACCAAGAGGGACGGCGCGGCAAAGCACCTGCAGGCCGGCGCAAAGAAGGTTCTCATCTCCGCTCCCGCAAAGGAGGAGGACATAACTATCGTAATGGGCGTCAACGACGAGGCCTACGACAAGAGCCGCCACCACATAATTTCCAACGCATCCTGCACGACGAACAGCATCGCGCCGCCGCTCAAGGTGCTCCACGACGCTTTCGGCATCGACAAGGGAATGCTCACCACCATACACGCCTACACCCTCGACCAGAGGATGCTTGACGCCCCACACAAGGACCTGCGGCGCGCAAGGGCCGGCGCGGTATCCATAATCCCCACCACCACCGGCGCCGCAAAAGCGGTCGCGCTTGTCATACCAGACCTGAAAGGCAAGCTCGACGGCATATCGATGCGCGTGCCTACTCCCACCGGCTCCATGACCGACTTCACCGGCCTGTTCAAGCAGGAGGTCACCGCCGAGGAGATAAACGAAGCCCTGCGCAAGGCCGCCGAAGGAGGGTTAAAAGGAATAATGGAATACACCGACGAACCGATCGTATCTGCGGACATAATCCACAACCCGCACTCCTCCATAATCGATTCCCAGTTGACGAACGTGCTTGGCAAAAAGGGAAATATGGCAAAGCTCTGCGCATGGTACGACAACGAATGGGGCTACTCCTGCCGCATAGTCGACATGATTGGCAAGCTGCTCTAGGCACCATCTTTTCAGTTCAATTTTTATCCCTATGCCATAATATCCTTATGAGAGAGGCGATATGATGGAATTCAACTCCATTGACGATGTTAATTTCAAAGGCAAACGTGTTTTGGTCAGGATTGATTTCAACGTGCCCCGCGATAAGGCGACCGGGGAGATAACGGACGACCGACGCATAGCCAAAGCTGTGCCGACGATAAAGAAGATTACCGGCGACGGCGGCCGGGCTATACTCGTAAGCCATCTTGGCAGGCCCAAGGGGATTACCGAAAACCTGCGCATGGACGCTGTCGCGAAAAGGCTGGCGCAACTTCTTGGGAAGGAAGTCATGAAAGCGGACGACTGCATAGGCGAAGCGGTCGAAAAGGCATCCGCATCCATGAAGGACGGCGAAGTGCTGTTGCTCGAGAACGTCAGGTTCTACTCCGAAGAGGAAGCGAACGACCCCGCGTTTTCAAAGAAGCTCGCATCCCTTGCCGACGTTTACGTGAACGACGCTTTTGGCACGGCGCACAGGGCGCACGCATCGACGGCGGGTGTTGCGGATTACCTTCCCGCTTACGCCGGATACCTGATACAAAAGGAACTGGAGATAATGGGCGGCGCGCTCGAGAACCCAAAGAGGCCGTTCGTAGCGATACTCGGAGGAGCGAAGGTAAGCGACAAGATGGAGGTCGTGAGAAACCTCCTATCCAAGGTTGACGCCGTTCTCATCGGCGGCGGGATGGCATACACGTTCCTTAAATCCAAAGGCATGGAAATAGGAAAATCCATAGTCGAGAACGACAAGCTCGGACTCGCCCTGGAATTGCTTGCCCTCGCAGAGCAAAACGGCGTAAGTCTTCAGCTACCGGTTGACGTCATGGTCGCCGACGGTTTTAGCATGGATGCGAACAGAAAGGTCGTATCCGCAAGCGGGATACCTTCAGACTGGGAGGGGCTTGACATAGGACCAAAGACGATAAAGAATTATTCCGCCATGGTCGCCGGCGCGAAAACGGTCATCTGGAACGGCCCCATGGGCGTCTTCGAGATGAAGCCGTTTGCCACAGGCACCGAGGCCATCGCCCGGGCTCTGGCCGATAACGAAGACGCCGTAACAATAATAGGCGGCGGCGACAGCGCGGCGGCAGTCGAGAAAATGGGTTACGCCGACAGGGTGACCCACGTCTCCACCGGCGGCGGTGCAGCCCTCGAATTCCTCGAAGGCAGGGAGTTGCCCGGAATCACGCCTCTTCTCAAAAAATCAGAATAAAAGGAGTGTTCAGATGAAGGTGGGTTTGCTTACCGGCGGCGGGGACTGTCCCGGATTAAACGCGGTCATATGCGCTGTCGTGAAACGCTGCGGCGAACACGGCTACGCGGTGCTTGGAATAAGGAACGGCTGGGCCGGGCTTCTTGGCAATTCGGACGTTGAACCGCTTGGCGATAAATCAATATCGGGAATTCTGGCAAAGGGGGGAACCATACTCGGAACCTCGAGAACGAATCCTTTCAAGCATGACGGCGGGGTCGGGGAACTGCTCGCCAATCTGGAGAAGCACGGCATCGATGCGATAATAGCGATAGGCGGAAACGACACGCTCGGCGTCGCGCAAAGGCTCCACGAGATGGGGATAAAGATTATCGGCGTGCCAAAGACGATAGACAACGACCTCTGCGGCACTGACGTCACATTCGGTTTCGACACCGCGGTAAGCACGGCCACGGAGGCGATAGACCGCCTGCATTCCACTGCCGAGGCGCACAACCGGGTGCTTGTGGTGGAGGTTATGGGGCGTCATGCCGGCTGGATAGCAACCGAAGCGGGCCTTGCGGGAGGTGCCCACTGCATAATAATACCCGAACAGCCGTATAATATAGAAGATATATGCAACGTCATAAAAAAGCGGCGCGAGAACGGAAAGACATTTAGCATAGTGGTCGTGGCCGAGGGCGCGGGCAATCCGACACAAATCAAGCACCTGCCGGATATAGACCAGTTCGGCAATGTCCGGCTCGGCGGCATAAGCTACACTATCTGCGAAGAGATACGGAAACACACCGGCTTTGACACAAGGGTCGTCGTACTGGGGCACATACAGCGCGGCGGCACGCCCACGGCAAGAGACCGCGTTCTCGCGACCCTCTTTGGCATAGCCGCGGCCGACTTCGTTAAGGATGGCAGGTTCGGTAAGATGACCGCCCTATGCGGCAATCACATAAAGGAAGTAGATATAAAAACCGCGATAGAGAAGACCCGGCTCGTAGATCCGGAACTTTATGACGCGGCGAAGTTATTCTTTGGATGAGGTGTGAAAGATGGTATCGTACAAGGAGTTCGGTTTGTCCAATACTGTGGACGTGTTCAGGAAGGCTGTGACTGGCGGCTACGCCATACCGGGATACAACTTCAACAACATGGAGCAGATACAGGCGATAATAACTGCCTGTCTTGAAACGCAGTCGCCCGTCATTCTCCAGGTTTCGAGAGGCGCAAGGAAATACGCAAACGGCACCATGCTGATGTACATGGCGAAGGGCGGTGTCGAGATGATGCGCGAGATGGCTGCGGAAAGGGGGCTAAAACAGATACCCATCACCCTCCACCTGGACCACGGGGACGATTTCGAGATATGCAAGGAGTGCATAGACGCCGGTTTCTCGTCGGTGATGATAGACGGCTCCCACCTGAGCTACGAAGAGAACGTGGCGCTCTCGGGGAAGGTCGCCAAATACGCACACTCGCAAAAGGATTATGTCAGCGTCGAGGGCGAGCTTGGCACACTTGCGGGCGTCGAGGACGACGTGAAGGTGGAAGGGGGCAAGGCGGTCTACACGGATCCGGATCAGGTAGAGGATTTCGTCAAACGGACAGGAGTCGACAGTCTTGCGATTGCCATAGGCACATCCCATGGGGCATACAAATTCAAGCCGGGCACCGACCCAAAACTCGCGCACGGCGTCCTCCACGAGATTGAAAAAAGAATACTCGGCTTCCCGATAGTGCTTCACGGCTCTTCGTCGGTGCCGCAGGAATACGTCGACACGATAAACAGCTACGGCGGCGGCCTAAAGCATGCGATAGGCGTACCGGAGGACGAGCTTCGCAAGGCTGCAAAATCCGCGGTCTGCAAGATAAACGTCGATTCCGACGGCAGGCTCGCCATGACGGCTGCGATGCGAAAGGTCATGGTTGAAAAGCCTTCGGAGTTCGACCCGCGCAAGTTCCTCGGTCCGGCAAGGGATGAACTGGTCAAGCTCTACAAGCACAAAAACATAAGCGTGCTCGGCTGCGAGAACACTGCGTAGGTGGAAGAAAATGAGAGACGTTGCGGCCTCGCTTGTCGAAAAACTCAGGGCCGTCGATAAAATGGAACTGCACGAGCTGCAGGTGACGCTGCTTCCCGACTTCTTCCTAGACCACTTTTTGCACTTCCCCAGCTTCGGCGACGATACTGGCCGGATAAAGGCCGTTCACGACCAGGGCGGCGGAAACGTTCCGGGCATCTCACAGGATATCATACAGGGCGGCAACGCCGCGAACAGTGCGCTTGCCCTTGCCCGGCTCGGCGTCGGCAGCAGGTTCATAGGCAGGACGAGCGAACTTGGAGCGCACCTTCTTAAGTTCTTCCTCGGACGGCATGGGGTCGACCTCTCCGGCGTGAAGTCGGACGGCAGGATGGCGATAACGACCGCCATGGAATTCGAGGAGAGCAAAAGCAACGTCATGGTGGGCGACGTCGGCTCTGTTGCGAACTTTTCGTTCGACGACCTTGACGAAAGCGACCTCGATGCGATATCATCGTCCGACGTCGCCGCGGTCGTGAACTGGACGCTCAACCGGCAGTGCGGCACAGAGCTTGCCGTCAAGACCTTCGAATTCGCAAAGAGGCACGGCGCAAAGACCTTCTTCGATTCCGGCGACCCGTCCCCGCGCGTTGCCGACATACCGGAACTGATAGCTAATGTGATGAAATCGCCGCACCTCGACATAATGGGGCTAAACGAGAACGAAATCCACTATTACACGGGCTGTCCGCGCGACATTTGCAAGGGGCGGGGGGTCGAGGAAGCCGCAATGGGCTTGCAAGCCGGACTGAATGCCAGAATAGACCTGCATACCGCGAGCTTCGCTTGCAGTTTCGAACACAAAAAAATCGCAAGGATGGATGCGGTGCCGCTCGAAAAGAAATACAGGCTTACGGGCGCAGGCGATTCCTGGAATGCGGCAAACATGGTAGGCGAACTTCTCGGCCTGACTGCGGAGGAACGGCTTCTTTTTGCGAACGGTTTTGCCGCCCGTTACATCTCGTCAGAGGTTGCGCTTCATCCGACTCTGGATGAAACAACCGCTTTTATCGAGAAAAACGTTCTTCATGGCTTGCGCCGCTAGACGAGTTCGCCAATCTTTCAATCTTTTCCAGTATCTCTGCATAGGGGTCATGCGGAAAGCTCAGTTCTTCCATCGGCGGCAACTCCCTGAAAAACTCCACCTTTTCCGTCAGCGGGTCTTGCGGTTCTGCGAGCTTGCGTCCAAGACGGGCAAACACGACGTATCCCCTGCCCCCTTCGCCGTTCAAGGTGTTCATCATAACTTTATGGTCCAGTATCCCGTAGCCGGTCTCTTCGAGTATCTCCCGTATCGCGCATTTTTCGGGCGTTTCCCCCTCTTCCAGTTTTCCGCCCGGGAATTCCCAACCCCTCTTGCGGTGCTTTAACAGCATGAATTCGCCTTTTTCGTTCAATATGACGACAACCGTGTATTCCATCGAATCCGCCTTTTAATCGTATCTTCATTCCCCACTTTTAAATATCGGTTCCGGATTTGGTTTTCGAAGAGGATTCTTATGGTCTCATCCAAGGAATACATGGAAATAGAGAAAACCTACGGCGCGCACAACTACCACCCGATACCTGTCGTCATCTCGAAGGCGAAGGGCGTATGGGTCTGGGATCCCGAAGGCCGAAAATACATGGATATGCTCAGCTCTTACTCCGCTATCAACCAGGGCCACCGCCACCCGCGCATACTAAAAGCGATGAAGGCGCAGATGAAGCGCGTGACGCTCACGAGCCGCGCGTTCCACAACGACCGGTTGCCGATGTTCCTAAAGAAACTCACCGAAGTAGCGGGCATGGACGTCGCGCTTCCCATGAACACGGGTGCGGAAGCTGTCGAGACCGGCATTAAGATAGCGCGCCGCTGGGGCTACGTCAAAAAAGGCGTGCCAGCTAACAAGGCGGAGATAATAGTCTGCACCGAGAACTTCCACGGCAGGACCACCACCATCGTAGGCTTCTCGACCGACCCGGACGCCAACGAGAACTTCGGGCCCTTCACTCCCGGATTCGTCCACATACCATTCGACGACGTCGAGGCGTTCAGGAAGGCGATAACCCCAAACACAGTCGCGTTCCTCGTCGAGCCGATACAGGGCGAGGCTGGCGTAAAGGTCCCAAAAGAAGGCTACCTCAAGAAGGTGCGCGAGATATGCACGAAGAACAACGTTCTTCTCGCGCTCGACGAGGTCCAGACCGGCTTTGCGAGAACCGGCAAGATGTTCGCACACCAGCACGAGGGGATAAAGCCCGACCTTCTTATTGTAGGAAAAGCGCTCGGCGGCGGCGTTTACCCGGTGTCCGCGGCCCTTGCGAGAAAGGACGTGATGGAGGTCATAACCCCCGGCAGCCACGGCTCCACCTTCGGCGGCAACCCTCTTGCCTGCGCCGTCGCAAGCGAAGCGCTCGACGTGCTGATAGAAGAGAACCTCGCCGAGAACGCGAGCGTGCTTGGCGAGCATTTCAGAAGCGAGCTGCGCGCCTTCAACCACCCGATGATAAAGGAGGTGCGCGGCATGGGCCTGCTTAACGCGATAGAGCTGAAGCCCGATGCTGGCCCCGCGAGGCCCATAACGGAGGCGTTCAAGGCGAACGGCATACTGGCGAAGGAGACGCACGTCCACACGATACGCTTCGCACCGCCGCTCACGATAACGAAAAAGGAGATCGACTGGGCGCTAAGGGTGATAAAGAAGGTCATCGCGCAGAAACTTGGATGACGATTTTAGCATCTTTTTACTAAACCAGAATATTCTATTTTAATCATAATTTAATCAGAATAGCCGATATGCCTGCAAATCGCCAGCAAAGTTTTTTAATCCCCATCCGGTTATTGTATTCGGTAAGCGTATCCCTGCAGGTGGATGATATCATGGTGAAAAGATATTCCGTTGGACAACTTGTATTGGGCTCGATATATGTGCTGCTTGGCCTTGGCGTGTTCATAGCGACTCTCATAATATACTACGAAGATGTGAATCTCCCCGGCATCGGCAGTACTGGATCCGGCTGGGCGCTTGATAACCACGAACTGTGGTGGGTGTATCTTCTGGTCTGGGTTCTCTCCGCGCTCATCGTCATGCTTGGTGCGTTCCTGACGTTCTACGCATACAGGTCCGCGGGTCAAAGGGGCAAAAGCCAAAAGAAACCTGCGGCATCAAACGAATACTGGGGCGCCCCCGTTCCCGCAAAGTCATCTTTCGAAACCAGTGGCGACGACGAACCGAAACTAAAGATAAAATGCCGCAAGTGCGATGAATCCTTCGACATACGCGAAGCGGAAAAAGAGGAAGAGTTCTACTGTCCGGGATGCGGCAGGCCGGGACGCATAAACGAATGAGATCCTGCACCACGCCGACTGCACGGCGCCGCCGTAGGACGCCGCACTAATTTTAAATAACATTTACCCATATTTTTGCTGCTTTGAAACGTATGAAAAGAGGGATAACATGGGCGCAATAGTCGTTACAGGGATACCGGGCGTAGGAAAGACAACCGTGATGCAGAAGGCTGCCGAGGGTATGAATATAGAATTCGTCACCTACGGGACCGAGATGTTCGAGGTCGCAAAGAGCATGGGGCTTGTAAAGGATAGGGACGAGATGCGCAGGCTTTCGCCGGACGTCCAAAAAGAGGTCCAGAAAAAGGCCGCGGAGAACATAGCCGCAAAGGGCAACGTGATACTCGACACGCACTGCACGATAAAAACCCCGAAAGGTTATCTGCCCGGTCTTCCCCGGTGGGTTCTTGAAAAGCTGAGGCCAAGCGTAATACTCCTGGTGGAAGCCGATCCCAAAGAGATATACGGACGGCGGCTGAAGGATGAGACGCGCAACCGCGATCCGGACAGCGAGGAGGAGATTGCCGAACACCAGATGATGAACCGGGCGGCCGCCATGGCTTACGCATCGCTCTCCGGCGCAACCGTAAAGATAGTCTTCAACCACGACAACCGGCTTGACGACGCCGTGCGCGATGCGGCTCCGGTGCTTGGAAATTAGAGTTAAATAGGGTTTACCCATACCTTTACTCGTTACTCTTCGTCATACAAAGGGAATGATGCAAATGGCAAGTCCAGCACCGCAAAAGAAGCCCGCGAGCAGCCAGTTCATAATGATAATCGGTTTCATACTGGTTTTCATAGTGCTATTCAACCAGGACATAAGGGCAAAGATAGGCGCAGCCACCGGCTACGTATTCGACCCGGTCATCGGTTTCGAAGGCCAGTATCCGGTTCTCACGATATTCCTGTGCGGTGCGATCATGGTCTTCTTCTCAAGCCTGTTGCGCCACATCTTCACCGACTGGAAGAAGACGGCAAGGGTGCAGGCGACGATGCAGACCTTCCAAAAAGAATTCAGGGAAGCGAAGCTTTCGAACAACACCTACAAGCTAAAGAAGCTCACCGAGATGCAGCCGGAGATAATGAAACTGCAGACGGGGATGAGCAGCGGACAGATGAAGCCCACCATAATAACCATGCTCGTCGTCATACCCATCTTCACATGGCTGTGGTCCGGATTCATAGGCAACCCGGAGGTTGTCAGCTACCCGTATTTCGACACCCCCTGGGCATTCCACGCATCTTTCTTCAAGAGCACCGTCTTCCCGAACTGGGTCCTCATATACATGACGCTTTCCATCCCGCTCAGCCAGGTCCTGCAAAGGGCTTTCAAGATGGTCAGCTGGTCCGCCTGGTGGACGCGAATAAAGGAAAAGCGCTTCAAAAGACCGTCAACCATCTGATCTTGAGGGGGTTCGCCTGATGGTAATCCTGACTATTGGCGGCCCTCCCGGCAGCGGGACGACTACGGCGTGCAAACTGCTCGAACAGAGGTTGCGCATACCTTACGTTTACGCAGGCGGGATTTTTAGGGATATGGCAGAAGAGCGCGGCATGTGCCTTGCCGAGTTCGGCGCCTACTGCGAGCGCAATCCCGATATCGACAAGGAACTCGATGCGCGGCAGCTTGAAATTTTGAAACATGGCGGCGTCGTTCTCGAAGGACGGCTTTCGGGATGGATCGCATCCCGTAACGGCATCGCCGCATTCAAGGTCTGGATGGATGCCGATCTTGATGTAAGAGCAAAGCGGATAGTCAACCGCGAGGGCGGGGATGTGAACTCCCGCATGGCCGAAATGCTTGCCCGCGAAGCGAGCGAAAGGAAGCGCTACAGCGAATATTACGGCATCGACCTTGCAGACATAAGCATGTATGACCTAGTCGTCGATACCGGGGACAAGACACCCGACGAGATAGTCGATCTGGTAATAAAGTCGCTTGGATTATGAGCGAGTGTTTGTATAATTCACTCTGTTTTTGGCGCGCCGGATATGGACCTGTTTTGGCACAATGTGTTTTGACACTACCATAATTTTATCAATCCTCAGGGGTTTCCCCCCGCAATGACCGATCGTAGGCTTCCTTCTGACGAGGTGCGAAAGCGCCTGGTTCGCGCACATGCAGATACCAACCCGAATTACGGCAAAAGGCCGGAGGATCGGACCATAGAAGAACTTCTCGACTACGGCATGATAAATCTCGACAAACCGTGGGGCCCGACCAGCCACCAGGTAGTGGCGTGGCTAAAGGATATACTCGGAATCGGGATAGCCGGCCATGGCGGAACACTCGACCCCCGCGTAACCGGGGTGCTGCCTGTCGCGCTTGGCGCATCGACAAAAGCGATAAAGGTGCTTCTGGAGGCTGGAAAGGAATACGTCTGCGTCATGCGGCTTCACCGGGACCTTGATCCGGACACGGTTGTAAATGCCTGCAATTCGTTTGTGGGCTCGGTTTCGCAGATGCCCCCCGTCAGGTCGGCGGTTGCAAGGCGCAGAAGGATGCGGAGGATATACTACCTCGACGTGCTTGAGATATGCGGCAGGGACGTGCTCTTTCGCGTCGGCTGCGAGGCCGGCACTTATATACGGACGCTCTGCGTAGATATCGGGCGCAAGCTAAAATGCGGGGCGCACATGCAAGAGCTGCGCAGAACGAGGACAGGCAGGTTCGGGGAGGATTCCCTGTCGAATTTGCATGACGTTCTCGACGCATGCGTTTTCTGGAAAAATGACGGCGACGAATCGTGGATACGGAAAGTCATCCTACCCATAGAGCGGCTTTTCGACCACCTGCCAAAAGTGGTCGTCCGGGACAGCGCGGTTGGAGCGGTATGCCACGGGGCAAACCTTGCGGTGCCGGGAATCGTCCAGGTCGATAGCGGCATAGCCATAGGCGACACCTTGTGTATGGAGACGCTGAAAGGGGAAGCGGTCGCAGTAGCGAAATCCCTCATGACGAGCGACGAGTTGCTGACGAAGGGGGACGGCATCGCGGCCGACACATTGAGGGTGATAATGCCGACTGAAACCTACCCGAAAATCTGGAAAAAGACTTAAAACCCTTCTACATTCCCCTTTTGCATCGGTGTTCATCGCCATGGATGTCAAACGGTGACTCTTTGAAAAATGCGAACACTTTGTGTTCGAAAGGCACTATACGAATCGCTTACGCGCTTCGTTAAGGGACTAAAGCATCTCGATGCATCGCATGATGCGAATTTCGGTTACGAAATTCGCAGGCGCTAGGCGAACCACTTTGTGGTCCGCCTGTGCCGCAAATTGTTCGCACTGCTCACAACTTGCGGAGGTAGCTCAGCCTGGTAAGGCGCATGACTGGAAATCATGTGGGGGCAACCCCCCGGGAGTTCGAATCTCCCCCTCCGCGCTCCAATTAACCCCTATTTTAAATTAACCAAAAGGAGGGGAAGATGTGGCCAATTGGGGAGTGAGCGTTAGCGAACGGACAAATTAGACACTAATCTCCCCCTCCGCGTAACCAACTCTCAAACTTTTTCAATTAACCAAAGTGGAGAGGGAGAGAGCACGCGAACCGAAGGAGCGTCAGCGACTGTTTCGAGAAAGCCCTGCTTTCGAGATAGGACTAATCGAACAGTTGTGAGATTAGTGCGTTCGCGTGACGAATCCCCCCCTCCGCGCTTCCACTAATTTTCACTTCGTTGCAAATTAGTCTCATCTCGGAATTGTGAATTCCTCGACTCGAACTAACCCATTTTCAAAACCAACGAAATTTCAACAATGAACCGATAATAAAACATAGTTGATATAAATCCGATTTCTATATCGTCAATCAACGATTCACATTTCACAAAGCTCTTATACAAATATCGACACTACTTGATTGCAAAACGGAGAAGCGTGCCATGAAGACACTGGTGCTATGCGTAGACCGCGATAACGACCTTGGGCGAAAAGCGAAAATAGATGGCCCCATAGTCGGAAGAAAGAACAATCTAGATGCGGCGCAGGCGCTGGCGTTAGCGGACCCTGAAGACAGCGACCTCAATGCCATCTTTTCCGCAGTTTCCACCTGTGATGAGCTAAACAAAGAGAACGAGGGGCTTGCCGAAGTCGCAACGATAACGGGCGACATAAAGGTCGGCCTGAAATCCGACGGCATACTCGCAGAACAGCTCGACAAACTTCTTGCGGATATCAAACCCGAAGGAATCGTCCTGATAACCGACGGAGCCGAGGACGACCAGATACTGCCCATAATAGAATCGAGGATCAAGATAAACTCGGTAAGGCGGGTCGTGGTAAAACAGAGCCGGAGCCTCGAAGGCACCTACTACCTCATCGCGCGGCTGCTTGGCGACGAGAAACTGCAGAAGAAGATATTCCTGCCAATAGCCCTCATACTGATGATATGGGGTATATGCACGCTCTTCAACGTCCCGCAGGTCGGCATTGCGGCCATAATATTGACCCTTGGAACGTATCTTCTGGTCAGGGTTTTCCACCTTGAGACCCGCATAGCCAAAGGAGGGCGTAATTTCTACGACAGCCTGAAAACGGGAAAGATATCCCTGTTCACGAACATCGTGTTCTTCCTGCTCGTGGTCGCAGGCCTCATCGAAGCGTATCAGGTCGCATCCATGCAACCCGTATCCTCAGGCGTGGAGTACGTGCTGATTTTCCTCGGCCAGATGCTGTGGTGGGTCGTATGGGCGATGATAATCTCCCTTGTCGGCAAGACTATTGACGGCTATATAAGAGAGAAGGCCTGGCACTGGAACTACTGGATACTCTCCTTTAGCATCCTCGCATTCGGCCTGATAATGTCTGCTATACTAGAGCTGTTTCTCGGAGTGATTAACGAGCTGCCTCTTGCCGCCATATTCACCCTGTCGCTTGCGCTTCGGGTATTCTTCGGGGTGGTTGTCGCCGTGATAGGCACCCTGTCATACAGGTACATCAAGGAATTCGCCGAAACGCATTCGCATAAAGCCAAGGCCGGAACGCAGAGGTGATTTTTTGGACTATCCCGCATGGCAGGGACTTTATCGGCAGATACTCCTCGATTTCGGCTTTTCGGAAAGCGGGGATGCGCTTGCGGCAATGACACTCGACTCCCTGATGAAAGGCAAGAAGATATGCCCAAAGGATAAGCTGTCCGATATGCTGTCAGGCAACAGGGTTGCGGTCTTCGGGGCGGCCCACGATATCGACAGGATTGTTTGCGAAACCGATTTTTCGGCTTACGTGAAAATCGCTGCCGACGGCGCAACAGGCGCCCTGACCGATAACGGCATCGTGCCAGATATCATAGTCACCGATCTCGACGGCGACGTCGCCTTGCAGGTGGAAGCAAACCGCCGCGGGACGATAGCCGTGATACACGCACACGGGGACAACATACCCGCGCTAAAGGAGTGGGTGCCGAGATTCGGATCCCGGATTATCGGAACCGTGCAGTGCGACCCGGCACCGTATGGAAATCTCCATAATTTCGGGGGTTTCACGGATGGCGACCGCGCCGCGCTTCTCGCCAGCCATTTTAACGCTAGCGAAATAATCCTGGCGGGTTTTGACTATTCCGGCAGGATAGGTTCCCGCTCCGGAAAATACGACTACCGAACCAAACTGAAAAAACTCGAATGGTGCAGGAGAATCATAGATTTCGCAAACGACGGCAGGATGCGGTATTTCGAAAAGGATGCAACCGAATCGCCGCAGTGAACAATAGATTCGCGAAGCCGGGCACGTCCCCCGCAGACGCGGCGCCGTTCGATTTTTATCTGTATATGGATTGACTGTGGATTGACTGTGGATTGACTGTGAAATGATAGGGATTGGAAAACGATTGGAAAACAAGCGGGAATGTATTTAGAAAATACGAAAAAAGACGGCCGGATTAAGGCCTCGTGATCTTCCTGCGACCAAGTGCCTCAAGGAAGAGGACTTCCTTGCCCTCGGATAACTGCGGGAGAAGCTCTTCGTCGTCTATGTCGAGTTCGAACATCTCATATGTATCCATATCCATGAGTTGGGCGTGCTTGCCGTTGAGCGCCACAAGCTGCGCCGAGCGCTTGTCTATCATCGGTATGTAAACCTTGTGCGTGACAGGGTGTACTATGCTACGCTTCCTGTTGTCGAATATCCCGACCGCCTCTATTCTCGCCTTGGCTTCGCCGTGCTTGCCCGGCTTGGAGGTCTGGATGTCCGTGATCTTGCACGGCTCCTCGTCTATTATAACGTAGCGGTTGACCTTGAGTTCGCGAATCTCCGCCTGCTGCTTCATGATAATCGGATGGTGAATACCTGGCGCATTAATAAGATTTTGGGGCTTCAACACATATGGGCTCCAAAACGACCTACGGTTTCAAATATTTATAATGTATGATAAGATGCGATATCCATGGATAGGGAACTCATCGAACTGGGCAGGAAGGTGGCTTTCGACGTTTACAAGGCCGTTCGCGAGGAGCGCGGACGGAACCTGCGCCTCTTTGGCAACGAGGTGGCGATGGGCGCGGACGGAACGCCGAGCGAGTATATCGACATCTATGCCGAGAAGGTGGCGATGAAGACGATGTCCGAATCACCGATTAGGGTCAACCTTTTTAGCGAAGAGGCGGGCTTTGTCGACAACGACGGCGAGTGGACGTTCATCATAGACCCCATCGACGGCACGCGCAATGCGAAACGCAACATCCCGTTCTATTGCACCTCGGTCGCCATAGGAAAGGGAAAGCTCTCGACAGTCGAATACGGCATAGTCATAAACATACCCACGGGGGACGTATACGAATCCGAAAAGGGAAAGGGCGCAACCCTCAACGGCATACCGATAAATATCTCCATGATACACGACGAAAAGCCGATATACGCAACCGTTCTTGGAAGGTCGGGAACCGAAAGGATGTACTCGCTTGCGACGAGCAAAAAGACCCACATAAGGAGCCTTAACGCCTGCGCCATGGAGATGTGCCTTGTCGCCACGGGAGCGCTCGACGCGTTCTTCATGGACAACCCGAAACTGAGGATAACCGATTTCGCGGCAAGCGCCCTCATACTGCGCGAGGCCGGCGGCGTCGTCCTGGACGAATGCGGCAAAGAGCTGGATTGCAATACGAGCTTCGAAAGGCGCTGCGGCATGATAGCCGCGAAGTCCATGAAAACGGTGGAGGAAATGCTGCATGAAATTGGGCCTGGTCTGTAAGCCGGACGTGGAGCGCGCATTTCTCGTCGGGCGCGAGATATACGACTTCCTTAGCAATGAACCCTCTTGCGAACTGGTGGTTCACGACCGCTTTTCGCAAGGTTTGAAGAGCGTGGGAATTGATGCGCACGGCGTTACGCTCGAAGAGATGAACGGATTTGCGGAAGTGGTCGTAACCGTCGGCGGGGATGGCACCATACTCAAGGCGCTGACGAAGATAGACAAGCCGATATTCGCAATAAACACAGGCGACCTCGGTTTCCTGACAGAATGTGAACCGAAATACGCGGCGGATGGGCTAAAAAGGGTCATTGCCGGCGATTACATAGTCCAGGAGAGGATGAAGCTAAAGGTGACTCTCGACGGAAGGCGGCTTACGGATTCGGCAAACGAGGTGAGCATCCACTCGCCCCAGAGCGCAAGAGTCATAAGGCTCGAGTTCGGCGTCGACGGCGAGGTGGTAGAGACGATAAAGGCGGATGGCATCATAATTGCGGCCCCTACCGGCTCGACAGGATACGCACTGAGCGTGGGCGGCCCGATACTGGACCCCGAGATACGGGGCATGGTGATTGCGCCGATTGCGCCGTTTCGACTGTCTTCAAGGCCGATAGTCGTTTCGTCGAAGCGTACTGCGTGGATACGGGTCATGCCGCCCAGCAAGCAATCGACAAAACCGCAGGACGCGAAGATGGTCATCGACGGCCTCGAGGAGCACGGCATCGACAGTAATTCCGAGGTCAGGATAACCGAATCCGAAATAAAGGCAAGATTTGTCAGGTTCGGCGGGGATTTCTACTTCAGGGTAAGGACCAAGCTTACGAGATGAAGGCGCGGGGATACATTGTCCTTTCTCAAAAGAAAAAAAGCGGCGGCGGCGCGCAACGGTGGCGGTTTTATGGGATATTCCATAAAAAGGGAATGTCTGCAGATGATACTGGAGGCGTCGAAGGAGCATTACCCAATGGAGTTCGCGGCGCTGCTCAGCGCAAAGAACAAAGTTATAGACGAACTGGTGCTGATACCGGGAACGGTCGCAGGCGATGCCCACGCCATATTCCACATGTGGAACGCGCCCGTGGACTTCTCGATAGTCGGAACCGTCCATTCCCACCCCTCGCACTCGGCGCGCCCCTCCGATGCCGACCTCGCATTCTTCTCCGACAACGGCCCGGTTCACATAATAACGGCGATGCCTTTCGATACGGATTCGTGGAGGGCTTACGATGCCGGCGGCAATCGGATAACGTTACAACTTGTGGACCGCGGCCTCCCGAATTCAGTGCAGTTTTAGCGATCTTTGCAGATTCGATACTTTTAAAAGCCGCCGAAGCCTAATCCCCATAGGTGGCGAAATGTCTAAGCCTGAAATGTTAAAGGACGAGAAATTAAAAAACTCTTTGACGCCGCACCCGCTTTCGTTCTTTGGCGCATACTTCATACCGCTCTGGATAGCGATATGGGCAGCGCTCGCAATCGGGATGGTCAAGTGGTTTGAAGGGATGGCATGGTGGGAAGCCATAAGGGACTGGTTTGGCGGGGTCGGGCCGATGGTGTTCATGCTGATAATCTGGATAATAGGGATTGCCGTCACCGGCATAATAATCGCGGTCGTCAAGATACGCTGGAGGGTCTTCTTCCTCTACCTGCTCGTTCTTGGCGCAGGAACCGGACTAATGTTCTGGCAGGGGTGGCACAAGGGCGATACCTACCAGCTGTTCATACCCCTATATTCCGCGGCTGTGGCGATTGTCGGCGCGTTCTTCGTCGAGATATACCGCAGGAGCCATAAATATTACATAACGAACCTGCGCATAATATTCCGCGGAGGTGTAATGAAAACAAACGAACGGACGCTTCGCTACGACAAAATAACGGACGTCCACGGCTCGCAGTCGGTCGTAGGCAAGATGCTTGGATACGGCACGATACTCCCGATAACCCAGTCCGGCTTCGGGCTTGGCGCGGATTCCAGTTTTGCCGGCCTTGCGGTCGGGGCCAACATAAAGGACAAGGTTGGCGTGGGAGTCGCGGCCGGCGGCGGCAAGGAGGTGCAGACCCCAAGGGCGCGGAGTTTCTACGAACTGCACGGCGTCCATCCATACCGCAAGATAAAGCTTACGATAGAGAACCTCGTGCAGGAATCGACTATCGCGCCATACCAGAAAAGGCAGGTGGAACTTCAGGAAGAGATGGTCAACCTCCTCCGCAAGACTACCGATAACAATAATAAGGGCCGCTATTAGGCATTTCCACCTACCCCATATCTTGCCTATTCTCAACTCTTTTATTCTTTATCCCGCATCACTTTTCGCATCTCGCTTCTTTTCGGATAAAATCACTGCCGCCCTTCATCCGC
Source organism: Thermoplasmata archaeon HGW-Thermoplasmata-1 (assembly GCA_002838935.1). Classification (GTDB taxonomy): domain Archaea; phylum Thermoplasmatota; class E2. The sequence goes on from PGXE01000009.1 coordinate 19,551, forward strand.
CCCGGCTTAATATCGCCTCATTCCTCGCTTCGCGCATGCCCCGTATTCTAATCCTGTGTTTACCCTCCCGCCCCATCTTGATGACCTCGATCAACCGTCATAATAAAAAGCGGTTGCCGATTACCCTCTTTCATGGAACTGCTCTATGAGCTTTCTGGCGAAAACGAAACCCTCCCGCGGGCCGAACTCGAGGCCGTGCTGGAGTCGGGGGGATTCGACGGCAGGGAAATCCTATCGGACGGAAGGGTGCTCGTGCTATCGGTTGCCGCAAAACAGGGGCGCGAAGAGGCGGGCGGCGCTGCCGTTGCGCGCCTGCTTTCGTCGAGACTTTCTCTTACTCACAACATATCGCACTATCTTGGATGCGTGCTGCTCGAAGACGGAACCGACCCGCTTTGCCGCATCGCCGATTTTTGCAGGGACGCCGCAGTTCCCGCTGGAGCCTTCAGGGTAACGGCGGTTCGCATAGGCGACAAGGTTCCCGGGATAAACCGCATGGACGTCGAGCGCGTCGCAGGCATGAACGTGCCGTCAAAGAATATCGATCTGAAGAACCCGGACAGCGAACTGCTCGTGCTGCTAAACGGCCGTATGGCCTACTTCGGCACCCTTTTAGAAAAGGTGAACCGGGCGCAATACGAAGCGAGAAAGGTCGAATACAGGCCGTTCTTCTCGCCGGTAAGCCTGCACCCGAGGGTGGCGCGCGCGCTTGTGAATCTGGCGAACGTGCGTTCTGGCGACACGCTCCTCGACCCGTTCTGCGGGACCGGCGGGATACTGCTTGAAGCCGGTCTCATCGGACTCTCCGTTGCCGGAAGCGACATAGACAAAAAGATGGTCGATGGGTGCGAGCTCACGCTTTCACACTACGAAATACCCGATTTCACGCTATCGGTCTGCGACATCGGCGATGCGCACCGCGTTTTCGGGAAGGTGGATGCCGTAGTTACAGACCTCCCTTACGGCCAGGCGTCGACCACCATGGGCGAGAAACGCACTGCGCTTTACAGGCGCGCTTTCCGCTCGATAATGCGCTGCCTAAAAAAAGGCGGATACGCGGTCGTGGGGGCAAACAGCATCGAACCGCTTCGGCGCTCCGTCAGGGGAATGAATCTGCTCTCCGTGCACGCCTGCTACGTCCACCGCTCCATGACCCGCTACTTTGCGGTGTATAAAAAACGCTAGCAATCAAAAGGCTTTTACTTCCCCAGCCAATCCAATGGCATGGCACAACTCTCGATAACGTTTCTGGGCACCGGCGGAAGCTGGCCTTCTGTCGAGCGCAACGTCTCTGCGACAGCGATAAAGCGCAACCACGAAATCCTGCTTTTCGACTGCGGAGAAGGAACGCAGAGGCAGATACAGAGGTCGAACATCAGCTACATGCGGATATCGAAGATATTCATATCGCACTACCACGGCGATCACTTTCTGGGGCTTGCCGGCCTCATACAGACCATGCAGCTAAACGACCGCAAGGCGCCGCTCTACGTCTACGGGCCAAAAGGGTTAAACGAACTCGTGGGCCGCTTCCTGTCGCTTGGCTACTTCAAGCCGGCATACGAGATAATCGTCACCGAGGTGGCGGGAGGCGACGAACTGCATTTCGACGGCTACAGGATTCTCGCATCGCATGTCCTGCACAACGTTCCCTCGCTCGCCTACGCACTGGTCGAGAACGAAAGGCCCGGAAGGTTCAACAAGCAAAGGGCGCTCGAACTCGGAGTGCCCGAAGGCCCCCTGTTCAGGAAACTGCAGGAGGGCAAAACCGTCACCCTGAAAGACGGGCGCAGCGTGGAGCCTTCAGAGGTGCTTGGTCCTGCGAGAAAGGGGAGAAAGGTTACTGTTAGCGGTGATACTGTGCCTTGCCGCGAAATCGTCGAACTTGCAAGGGAAAGCACGGTGTTTGTCTGCGATGCCACATTCACCGACGACCTGAAAGAGAGGGCGAACGAATACGGCCACTGCACCGCAGGGCAGGCGGCTGAGATAGCAAAAGAAGCTGCCTGCGAGCGGCTTTTCATGATACACATAAGCCCCCGCTACAAGGGCAACGAAGCGCACGAGAAGGAAGCGCGCGAGATATTCCCGAAAAGCGATGCCCCGCAGGATCTCGAAGAGTTCGAGGTAAGTTACGGGGAATAAATCTTCAACAAGTGGCTTTTTCAAGCAACGCCCCGAGTTTTGCCTTGCCCCTTACGCCGCTTTCCAGGTCGCGCGCTTCTATGACGAAGTTCCCGCGGTAGCCGCACCCGAGGATTTTTTTTATCGCCGAATCGAAATCTATCCCGCCCTCGCCTATCGCCATGTGCGGATCGCCGTCGCCGTTGTTGTCGTGAAGGTGCATGTTCGCAAGTCGGCTCATCAGGAAATCGCTTTCCAGGAAACTTCGCGGCCCGGACGTGGAGTTCGAATGTCCGATATCGAAACAGAAACCGGATGACGAACCGCCTATCGCCTCCTCAAGCTCGCGAGGCTCCTTGCATATCGTAACCCAGAGGTTTGGCATGTTCTCAAGCGCGATCTTCACGCCAAGGTCGTCCGCCGCAGAGGAAATCCTCGATACCGCATCTCGGTTCAGGTCTATTACCCGCTCAAGGGAGAACTTGCCCATCGGCGACAGGCTGCCGGGGTGGAAGGTGACTGCGGATGCTTCGATGCGCCGCGCAAGCTCCATCGTCTCGATGACTATGCCTATCGAAAGCTCCCGCATCCTAGGGTTGAGGGAAGCGATGTTTATGTCGCTCATCGGGGCGTGAAGCTGAATGCGCAGGCCGAAAGGCGAGAGCGTGTCCTCTATTGTATTCCCGATTCGCTCCGGCAGGAAGTTGGCGTCCGCGAGTATCTCGAAAATCTCGAAGTGCTCCGCCACCTTCGGCACTATCCCGTCGAGATTGCCGATAGTGAATGCAGGACACGAAAACGCTATGCGGCTAGAACCAGCCATCGATGTCCGCCTCCTCGGTTGCGTCCCTGTCCGACCTGCATTCGCCGGTGCATGGCGCTATCCGGTCAACGAGGGCGATAAGTTCATCCTCGTCGCCCTCTATTCCCACCTCTATGTCGCCCATCGCATGGCGCTCGGTGACGAAATTCACCTTGCCGACAGTTGCCACCTGCTTGTTCAGCCGAAAGCGCATCCGTCTGCCGCCCCCGTCCATTCCCCGTTGCAGGACCATCCTCGCGGTGTCGCGTATCTGCCCTCTGGCTATGAGTTCGCCAAGCATGCCCGCATCTGCGCTCTTTGCTTCAATCATACCTTTTGCGGTGCGAACGTCCGCGCCCGGGAAGATGTTCTGGATGGCGGCCGCCACCATTTCTTCGCTCTCGGTCGCGTAAAGCGGAGTCCTCGCGCGTATCGAAATCATGACATTGAAATAGATTAATAGTTTAAAGAAAGAACGCATGGAACGAAGAACACATGGAACGCAGTGCATGAAAATGAGAAGCAACCGTTTTAAATCACGCCTGCATAATAACGTGCAGTGAGAAACATGGAAAACCCGCTCACCTTTGCCGACATGCTGCTGCTTGTGCTGATGGTGCTCACCATACTCATATTCGCGATACAGGCCGCAAGGCTGCTGCGCCACCCGTCGCGCGAGAAGGACGCGGGCACACTCGATGCGAGACTGAAAAAGAGGGGCGCCGAGGCCGACGAGACCGAAGATCCGGTGAAACTGAAGAAACTGCTCGCAGAGATACTCGGGGACGTAAAGCGGATAACGGAGGACATCAACACTATAACCAAATTCTACAGGTGGTGGGTGATGCCGGCGATGACGATATACCTGTTCCTCATGATAATAGTCTTCATATTCCTCAGGTAGGTGGCACATGATAACCATCGTCGGAAGGATAGCCATCGCAGTGACGATATACTTCATGACCGTGACGTTCATAGCGTTGCCTGCGGTGACGCGAAAGGTTTGGATGGCAAGAAAAAAGGGCGCCTACGGCAGCGGCGGCAGCGGTGCGCGCAAGGCGAGTATGCAGGAAACAGGCGCATTGAAGAGGCTCGTCATGCGGGCGTCGGACATCGGCGCAATCCTGCCAAAGCTAAAGAGCAGGGTTGGCGATTTCCATACGGTGATAAGGAGCAGCGGCGATCTCATACGCTTCTTCAAGAACGTCGTGGTCCCCCTCGTAGTCCTGACCTCTTTCATCTCGCTCATAAAGACGATATACTCATTCAAGCCGGCAGATTCCGAACCCGTCCGCTTCCTGATATTTTCCCTAGTCTCCTCCGCGTTCATAATGGTCGTGGCTTTCTCCCTGAACTGGCTCCTCTTCAAAAATGGCGAGGATGGTCAATCCGCGTAGATGAAAACAACGATCGATAGGCCGGGATGTTTGGCAGGACAAAACACAAAAAATGTCCTGCAATCTTTATGTATCGGCTAGCGATTGGGGGATACGGTGAGAAAAGAATGAAGATATTCACTTTGCTCGTTTGCCTGCTGGTCTCGCTTTCTGCGGGAGTTTCGGGCTGCATAGGAGAAAACGAAAGCGCCATGCAAACCTCCCCGATCAAGGAAACGGCGCAGGCGCAGAACGAAAGCATTCCCGACAAGTGGGCATTTTTCACGATAGACAACGATTCGTTCTCCGGCGATTACGACTGGTTCGCGAACACGTGGATACCGTTCTTCATGAACACTTATGGATTTCCTGCTGAACACATAGTTCTAATTTCCGATTACGAGAACTTCACCAAGCAG
>PGXE01000010.1 GCA_002838935.1 Thermoplasmata archaeon HGW-Thermoplasmata-1
ACCCTGCGGTATTTGAGCAATTCGTCCGTCGAGGTCCAGTATCCCACCTTCAGACCCGCGAGATACGCCGCGCCAAGAGCCGTAGCCTCGAGCATCTTCGGCCTCTCGACCTTCACGCTCAAAACGTCCGCCATGAACTGCAGGAGGAAGTCGTTTCTCGACGCTCCGCCATCCGCCTTTATGGAATTTATCTTTATCTCGGCCGCATCCTCCATCGAGCGCATGATGTCGCCGCAGTAGTGAGCGATGCCCTCTAACAGCGCCCTTACGAGGTGTTCCTTTCTTGAATGGCGCGTCAGCCCGACGACGGTTCCGCGCGCCCGCGAATCCCAGTATGGCGCCGTAAGGCCCGCAAAGGCGGGAACGACGTAAACGCCTGCGCTGTCGGGAACCGAGCGAGCCATCGCTTCCGTTTCCGACGCATCCTTTATTATGCCAAGGCCGTCGCGAAGCCACTGCACGGCGGAGCCTGAGGTTGTCACGTATCCCTCGAGCATGTAGGTTATCTTTCCATCAAGGCCCCACGCGATTAGAGGCGTGAGCTTGTGCAGCGCGGGCGCCGGCTCGCATCCCACGTTCATGTCGATGAAGCTCCCCGTGCCGTTAGTGCACTTCACGCTTCCCTTCTCGAAGCAGCCTTCGGCAAAGAGCGCCGCCTGCTGGTCGGCGATAACGCCGGTTATCGGAATGGGCTCGCCGAAAAGCTCGGGCAAGGTCTCGCCGTAGTCGCCGCTCGACTCCCTCACATCAGGCAGCATGTTCTTGGGTATGTCGAACACCCCGAGGAAAAGGTCGCTCCACTTTAGCGCGAAGCTGTCATACATGTTGGTGGAGCTTGCATTCGAGTAGTCGGTGGCGTGCACCTTTCCGCCCGTGAGCTTCCAGACAAGCCACGTATCCATCGTGCCGTTGAGTAGCTCGCCCGCCTTCGCCTTCTCATTCGCGCCCGGAACGTTGTCGAGCACCCATCGGGTGTGGGCGAGCGCGGAGACGGGGCTGAACTTGAGGTCGGACGCCGTTATGAGAAGCTTTCCCGCGGCAGACCTGCGAAGCGGCGATATGAAGCTCGATAGGCACTTCACAACTTTTCCAAGGCCGCGGATTGCCCTCATTTTGGGCACGTCGCTCAAGCGGTTGCACAGGTCGGCCGTCCTCATGTCCTGCCACGTTATCGCGTTGTAAACCGGCTTTCCGCTTTCCTTGTCCCAAAGGACGTTCGTAGAGCGCTGGGTGGTTATGCCTATGGCGGCGATGTTCTTTGCATCCACGCCCGCCTGCTTCATGGCGTCGCGGCACATCTTCACCGAAAGCCCGTATATCTCTTCGGGATCCTGCTCGCACCAGCCAGCCTGCGGGTATATCTGCGTAAGCTCGGAGTAGGCCTGGGCGACGACGTCGTTCTTCTTGTCGAATATTATCGACCTGACTCCGGTCGTGCCTTCGTCTATGACCATTATGTATTTTTTTACAGGCTGCATCTCATTCCCCCAGATTTTCCTTGGTTCTCGCGACTAAAAGGCCTGAACCGGCCCCGTCCTTCGTTATCTTGTCAAGCGGCACGCCGTGCTCCCTTGCGAGGATCTCGGCTACGCGCGGCATGCAGAATCCGCCCTGGCACCGACCCATTCCGGCCCTCGTGCGGCGCTTTACCGCATCGATGGAAAGAACAGGCAGGGGCGAGCGGCGTATGGCATCGACTATCTCGCCCTCGGTGATCGTCTCGCACCTGCATATGACGCGGCCGAATGCGGGATCATTTCCTATCGCCGCCGCCTTCTCTTCATCCGAAAGCGAAGCGAAACAGGGTGCCTTCCTGCGTACCGGGTCGAAATCGTCCTTCTTTTCTAGCGCAAGGCCGCAGCCGGAAAGCAACCCGGCCACGCGCTCCGCCACAACGGGCGCCGCTGTAAGCCCCGGAGACTGTATGCCTGCCGCATTGACAAAGCCTCGAACCTTCCCGGATGCGTTTATCACGAAATCCTCCTTGTAGGTGGCCGCCCGCAAGCCGGCGAAGGCGGTTATGACGGAGCGGCGGGGAAATGCGGGAAGCGTCGGCCCGTAGCCGTCGTATATCCCGTCTATCTCCTCGCGCGTCACCGACCTGTCGTCCTTTGCAGGAACGTCTATCGCGGTCGGGCCCCAATGGATGTTGTGCGGGCTCATCAGTATCCCGCCGCCCTTGGAGTGGCCCTTCCTGCCACCTGCATGGAACTCGCGGACCTGATGGTTTAACTGCGAATTCGCGTCCTTGTCGAAGAGCAGTATGCTCCCCTTGCGCGGGTGGATAGTGAACTCCTCGAGGTCTGCCATCGCCGCGACCTCGTCCGAGTGGACGCCCGCCGCATTGACCACAAACGACGTCTCTATCGTGCCGCGGTCGGTTTCCACGCCTGTGACCCTGCCATCCTTTGTCCTTATACCCGTGACATCGGTTTCGAGAATGACCTTTGCGCCGTTCATTATCGCGTTCTCTGCCGCCGCGACAGTAAGCTGCATCGGGCAGATGACGCCGTATTCGGGAGAAAGGACACCCGAGATTACACGGTCGGTCACGTTGGGTTCCATTTCAAAAATCTGCTCGCGGTTTAGTATCTTCGGACGCTCACCGGCCGATCTTGCCTTTCCTGCGACGACCTTGGGAAAGATTTTCTTCGCGAGAATCCTTGCAAGCCATCCGGGAAGCTGCGGGAAGGTTTCGCGGGTTGCAAGTATGAGAAGCCCTTTCTTCTTGTAAGGCACGTCGAGTTCCTTCGTTATCCGCTCGAACATCGGCCACGCTTTCACGCAAAGCTCCTTTTTGAGCGTCCCCGACTTCTCGCCCATGCCGTTATGTATCTGCCCGCTGTTCGCCTTCGTGGCCCCTTGCGCGACGTCGGATCCCTTTTCGAGCAGGACCGCGTCAAGCTTGTATCTTGAGAGTTCGCGCGCGATGAAACAGCCGATGACGCCAGCGCCGACTATTACGACGTCCGCCTTCTTCGGAAGTTCCGGGTTATAGAACGGCATCTTGGGCGTTGCCTTTCGCACGCGGGCTTGCGCGGGGGCGTTCTTCGCAGACATCTTGTTCACCACCTCGCGCGTCTCCCTCACCGATGCCGCGGCGTAGCCAGCCTCGACGACCTGCTCCCACGTATCTACCTCGCCTTCGAGCCTCGCGATGCCGTCGGCGCACGAGGCTTTCACGGCCGCGTAGCCCGCCTTCGCGAGCTTTTGTTCGACCTTCGCAGTTATCTTCTCGTCCCGCATGAACTCTACTCCATGCTCTTTAGCAGTATCTCGGCTATGTCGGATACCTCCATGCCGTTCCCGCCGCTTGCGGCGCCCTCGAAAGCGAGTTCGCAGTTGGGGCAGGCTGTTATTATCCGCTCCGAAACCTCCATTAACTCGGCAAGCCTGTTCCCCGTTATCTTGCCTGAAACCCCGGGATTTATCGTGGCGTAGCTTCCGCCGCGTCCGCAGCAGTGCGTCTCCTTGCCGGAAAACTGCGGCTCGGCAAGCTCCAGCTTTCCTATCGAGGCGAGGAGTTCCCTTGGCTCATCCGCCTTTTCCAACTTGCGCGCGAGTTTGCAGGGGTCGTGATAGACGAACAGCCCCTCGAGCTTGCCGGGCTTTAGCTTCTTCGACTTCACAAGCCCGAGCAGATACTCGGCAGAGTGCATCACGTCCGCCTTGACCTTGACGCCCGCACCGGGATAAAGCTCCTTGAACGCGACCGCGCAACTCGGGCAGCTGCAAACCACGGTCTTCGCGCCGGACTCCGCTATCGCCTTTGCCGTGTGTTCTGCGAACTTCTTGAACTCTTCCTTGAAGCCGATGTTGCCAAGCGGCACACCGCAGCACCACTCTTCTGGAAGCGTTACGCATCTCACGCCGGCTTTCTCCATTAGCTTCAACGTGGCATGCGCGACCTGCGGCCTCTTGTTGATGACCTTGCATCCCGCGAAGTAAAGCACGTCGTGCCCGAAGACGGTTCCCGTCGAGGCACGGACGAAGCGCTTGCGATTTGTCCGGTGTTCTTTTGCGCCGGATTCCCGCCCAAGCGACTTCCTGCCGCCTTCGTAGATGGTGTGCTCCCTCTCGATAAGTTCCTTGAACTTCAGCAGGTGCCCGGGAACCTTGCCCATCTCGGCGATGTCCTCGCGCACTCCCTTCAGCAGGTCGCCGACGATGAAATCGAACGGGCACCACGGCTGGCACGAGCCGCAGTTGCAACAGTCGTAAATCGCCTTGACGAGGTCTTCCGACGGAGGCAGCATGCCCGTTTCGAGGTGGTATGCGAGGCGCGATTTGACTGCGGGGGACACAGTCTCGGTCTTTATAACCTGCAGGACGGGGCAATCGAAGCGGCACATGTTGGGGCAAAGGCCGCACTTGAGTATGTAGTCCACGTTCGCGTTGCCCTCTCTCTCGGGCATGTATTTCTTCTTCGCGTGCAGGAAGTTCGACACGAGGCGCGTCTTCTCCGAAAGGGGCAACTTTGAGAGCGCGTCCATTATCCAGCCGTATTTCTTGAGCATCTCCAGTTTTTCCATCATTTCTGCTCGCCCCCCACAAGCTTTCCGGGGTTAAGTATCCCACTTGGGTCCCACGCATCCTTTATCGCCTTGAGCGCATTAAAGCCCCCTTCGCCAAGCTCACGGCGCAGCCACTGCGAGCGCATTATGCCCATGCCGTGGTGGTGGCTGATGCTTCCGCCCGCGATAAGGCACGCTTCCATCGCCGCATCCCACACCTTGCGGTAGAACTCGGTGCCATCCGTTCCCTTGGGCGGCACGCCGCCGAACGTGAAGTAGAAGCAGACGCCTTGCGGATAGAAGTGCGAGCCGTGGGCGGACGCGATTATCACGCCTTCGACGCCGGCCATCGCCTTCACCATCGAATTGTAGAGGTTGCCTGCGTTGCTCCAGACCGTCGATACTTCGATCGTGTCGAAGACGACGTCGCGCGGCGCGAACTCAGCCGCCTCCTTTACGTTGAAGCGGGTCTTGAACCAGCGCTGCACGGGCCCGTCGCCAAGCGGTTTTCCGTTGTTTGCAAGCGCCGTCTCGCGCGAAACCTTGTCCTCGAGTTCGACTAGCTCCGCCGCGCCCTCCATCACGAGGATGAGGATTATCTTGTTCTTCACTTCCTTGAAGTGCGCGAGGAAGTGCCGCTCCGTCTCAAGCCGGTCGTAGATGCGCACGACCGCGGGGTAGATGCCTGTCCGTATCGTCATGCGCACGGTTTCAAGCGAATCCCCGAGTTTGTCGAAGACGTAACTCGCAAGCACCCTCTTCCCGGGCGCGGGCCATATCCTTAGCGCCACCTCGGTGACTATGCCAAGGATGCCTTCGGAGCCAAGGAAGAGCCGGTCCACCTGCGGACCTGTCGAGGATTTGGGCGTGAGCTTGGAACGCATAACCTCGCCATTTGGCAGCACAGCCTCAAGCGAGAGGAACATATCGTCAATCTTGCCGTATTTCGTCGAGAACTGCCCTGCCGCGCGGCACCCTATCCAGCCGCCGACTGTCGAGCAGCGTATGGACTGCGGGATGTTCGCAAGCGTGTAGCCCTTGTGGACGAGCGTGCGTTCTAGTATCTCGCCGTTCATGCCCGGCTGGACGCGTAAGACGAGATCCTCGTCGTTTATCTCGAGTATCCTGTCCATGCGCTTCATATCAAGCATTATGCCGCCCTTTACGGGTATGGCGGAACCCATGACGCCGGACCCCTCGCCGAACGGTATTACGGATATGCCATACTCGTTTGCGAGCCGAACCACCTGCGAGACTTGTTCCGTGTTTTCGGGCCACGCTATGAAGTCGGGCATACCGGCTACTTTTCTCTCGAGCGTCCAGCGCAGCGCGAGCGGCCAGTAGTCCTTAGAATAAGCGATCTTGTCCACTTCCTTGTCGGAAACATGCTCTTCGCCCAAAATGGAAACGAGCCTGCCGCGTATCCCGGCTATCTTTTCTGCGGGCAGATTGCTGCCTTCGTACATGATCCCGTAATCGGCAGCGGCGCCCGTCTTTTTGTTATCTGACATCTTTAGCCTCCTGTGAAATGAAACTGGAAACGGTCTGGATGATCGGAACGATTGTAGAGGGTTGCAGGGGTTATGCGCGGTTTCAAAGACCTTTTGGAGAGACGGTTTTGAAAGGATTAACTATCGGAGTGAATAGTTTTTGCGAAAGATTATGGAAAGTTTTGAAGATGTTTACGGCGAACTCTATGAGTCAGCGCCGCTTTTTTCGCACTTACGCGGCCTTGGCCTTTTTGACCTCGACCGCTTCGCGCGGCTCGCCGTTCTCGCCAAGCGCCGGGTGGAGTTTGGGGTCGGTGGCGTTGAGCTCCTTTTTGTAGAAATGCGGCAGCACCAGCATCGTAACCACGAATATTATCACGATTGCCAGAATGCACGCCTCGAAGAATTCATAGACGCCGAGTATCGACGAGAACGTGAACGCTATGAAAGAGCCTGCCGTGGTTATCGCCGAGAACAGCACCGCCTTGCCCGTCGTCCGAAACGTCTCGTGCGCATTGCCGGTCTTCTTGATGTGCCATATCAGGTGCACGGCATAGTCCGCGCCCATGGAGGTTATGAACGCGAGCGAAAGCATGAAAACTATGGAAAACGTCAGCCCGAATAGCGCGAGCGCGCCGTACCAACAGCCCATCGCGACGGCCATTGGGGTGCCTGCCGCAACTACGGCCTTCCAGCTTCTCGTGAAGACGAAAACGAGCAGAACAACGGCGGCGAAGGAGCCGACAGAGCCCCAGAACATCCACTTATAGGAGGTCTGCATGAACATGTAAAGGCCCATCTGGGTTCCTATCATATAAGTGTCGACCTTTTCCGTGCCCGCCCTCTCTATGGCCTCCTCGCTGTCGAAATAGCTGGTCCTCGCGGATTCGTAGCTGGGCGGCAGATTGGGGCTGAACTGTATCATGGACATCGTGTAATCCTTGTCCACGAAGAGGGACGCCATCGGCTCCCACGCGGGGTTTGCCATCATCTCGTCAAGCGACTGCTTTATGCCCTCGCGGCTGTCTGGTATGTTGGAGTAGTTGCCCGCGCCGGTCGCGGTCCCTATCGCCATGCCGCCGACCAGCACCACCGTGCCCTCTTTCAGGGACTCGTACATGTCCAACATGGCCGGAAGGCCGAGCACCCGGTCCGGCGTTATGTGCTCGCTGTTCTCGTGAAGCGAGGTCATCAGCCTTATCAAGTCCCGCATTATCACGGGGTCGCAGATATCGCCCTTGCACATGAATATCTCGTTGCCGCTGGCGCCTATATGATTGTCCTCTGCCATGCGCATGTACATATCCGACATGTGCGATGGGGATGGGAGATTTCTCAGAGTCGAGTCCTGGCAGGGCTCCACCGTGGGCGCGAGGATTGCAGCCGCGATCGTGAGAATGACGACAAATGGGATGGTTATCGCCCTGTGCTTCACTATGCCGTGGGCCACTCTGGCCATAAGGTTGGAGGGCTTGAAAATCACTCTTCCTTTCTTTCGACTGAGCGATAGGCAAGCGGGTACGAAGGTTATCGAAAGCACGCATATCGCGGATATTCCGAAGAGGGCTATCACACCCATCTCCATGACCATCGGCGCTGTTGATGCCACCATTATGGCAAGGCCCGATAGTGTGGTTATCGTCGCTATCACGAGCGCGACGGCGGCAAGCCTGCCCATGTCCTCGAATATCTTCTTCTTGGCCTCGCCCTTGGCGGTCAGCACCTCGTACTCGTTTATCATATGTATGGAGTAGTCGACACCCACCCCGAGAAGCAGCGGCACCACGCTTGCGCTCCACGCGCCTATCGGTATCTTGAAGTAGGCCATGAAACCAAAGGACCACGTGACGCCTATCAAAAGCGAGCACAGGCCGAGCAGCGCCCTTGAAAAGTTTCGGAACGCCACAAAAAGACAGGCCAGTATGAACGCTATGCATATTGGAAAGAAGACCACGTTCTCCTTTACCATGGCCTCGTTCAGGGCAGCAAGCCACGATTGCGTCCCCCACGAATCGGTATACTTCTCGTTGAAAAGGTTATACTCGATCGAGTCGTCCGCGAGATAATCGGCTATGGCGCCCCTTATGCGGTGCGCGATGTCCTGTGAATCTAGCTGCGTTTCGCCCGGAACATAGAGTATGTATGCCAGGCCGCCGGAAAAATCCTTGTTGCAGAACTTGAGAACGTCGTCTTGCGATGCCGTCCAGAGTATTTCGTAGTCTATCTGGAACTGCTGTTCGTTGTCAGGTATCTCGAAGGCGCGCCCTGTGAAATCATTGCCGAAATTTGCGTCGTTTATCAGTTTTACGAGGTGGGGAAGACTGAGCATGCCCGTAACCTCGGGAACCCGGTCTGCGATGTAATTGAAAAGCTCGTCGACAGCTAGTATCGCTTCATAGTCGGTTATGTTCCCTATATCCGTCTTCTCCGGGTCAAGCTCGAAATAGAGGAATTCGGAATTCACTCCCGGTATCTTGGAGAATGCTTCCTTTAATGCCTTCGCCTGCGGATTGTAGGACTCGAAGAAACCGGTCTGCACATCCGAGTTGTACACGAACCCGAATATCCCTATACCGGCGCCTGCGATCAATGTAATGGCAACTACGACAGCTATCACGGCCTTGGGCCTGTGCGCGCTTCCGAGAACTATTTTTCCAAGTAATGTTTCCAGTGTCATATTACTTCCCCTTGAATGGAAAACATTTACAAATAGAGGGGCTATATTTAATAGATGCTGTAATCGAAAAGAGGTGTTGTCGCTTATCGTCGAAATATAATGCAACGATTATATATTGATTCGTGCTAGCATTTGCCACTGAAATATCCAAGTTGAAAACTAGGAAGCGGAAAATGGAAAATCGGCGGGCGTTTCGCCCGTAAACACCGAGGAAATTATTTGTAAAAATAGGGGCAATTCAACTTTTCTTTACGAAGAACTTGCTCCAGCGGGTCCTGCGCGGAACGCGCTTGAGGTGTAACATGTTCTTCCTGCACTTCTTTGTGCAGAAGTGGTAAATGGTGCCGTCCTTCTTTATGTGCATGGAACCTGTGCCCGGCTCTATCTCATCGCCGCAGAACGAGCATATCCTTTTTTCTACCATGTTATACCTGCCTTACCGCTGCCCGAGGCGCTTTGCCTCTCTCTCCGTCTCTGTGAGCATGAGTATGTCGCCCATCTGGATCGGACCCATTGCGTTCCTAGCTATAATCCTTCCCTTGTCGCGTCCTTCGAGGATGCGCACCTTGACCTGGGTCGCCTCGCCCGTCATTCCGGTGCGTGACACGATCTCCACGACCTCTGCGGGAAATCCCAATTCTTCAGCCATTGTTCAAGCCTCCGTAATGGATTACTGCCTGAGCGCGGATACTTTCTGTATCACGTTGTCGAGGTCTTCCTTCGCGCGGCCCGCATCGACTATCGCGACGGCTGCCGTTGCGACCTTGAGGCCTGCGGCGACGCCTAGCTCGTCCTTGCTCGGGACGTAAGCGTAGGGTATGCCTTTTTCCTCGCAGAGAAGAGGCATGTGGGCGAGTATCTCTTCAGGGGTTATGTCCTCGGCCATGACGACGAGCTTGGCTATGCCGCGCTCGACGTGCTTTGTGACCTCGTTCGTTCCCTTGCTGATACGGCCGCTAGTGCTGGCCTTCTCAAGCGCCATATAGGTCTCTTTTGCAAGCTCTTCGGGGGTTTTGAACCTTATATACATTGCCATTTTTATTCCTCCTTCGGCCCCAACCTGGGGCTTTCATCATTCACAGGACTCTAATGATAGAGTGTCATTCGGAATGGAAAAACGGTATAAAAAGATTGGTACCACAAACTCCTTTTGCGCAGCCCCTATCCGCCCGATACTTAAATAAACCTGCGGAGTATGAATCTCTTCGGGCAGATTCGGTTTACGATTAAGTTTTTAAATAACGAAACTATTCCACCCGAACTAAATGCCTACTTTAGAGTAGGAAGGTGATTGAATGTACCGCTTAATCGAAATGGAAGAGACCATACGCATCCCGCCCAACATGCTGGGTGAAGACCTCACGGAAGTGACTAGAAAGCTGGTGGCCTCGACATTCGAATCCACTATGGGGAAAAACGGGCTTATGGTCATTACGAGCGATATCGAACGGCTTGGCGAAGGAATGGTCATCCACGGTGACGGCGCAGTCTACCAGATGGTTAAATTCAATGCCCTCGCATTCACGCCAGAAATCCACGAACTCACCGACGCGCTCGTGTGCCAGATAGCCGAGTTCGGCGCATTCTGCCACATAGGCCCCCTCGACGCGCTCGCCCACCAGAGCCAGATAATGAACGACTTCGTCAACACCGACGTCGGCAGCGGCATGCTTACGGGCAAGGACACCAAGAGGAGCCTGAAGATCGGCGACGGCGTAAGGGCGAGGATAGTCACGGTTAGCATAAACGAGACCAACCCGCGCGAATCCAAGATAGGCCTGACCATGAGGCAGCCCACGCTTGGCAAGTTCGAATGGGTGAAGGATGACAGGACAAAGAGCAGGGAGGCCGCCGCATGAGCATGCAGCAGCGCGCCTGCAAGATCTGCCATGCGATAACCGAACAGGAGATATGCCCCAAATGCCAGGTCCAGACCGGAAAGAACTGGCACGGCTACGTGGTCATATTCGACCCCGAGCGCAGCAAGGTCGCAAATAAGATGAATATCAAGGTGCCGGGGAAATACGCGCTGAAGGTGCGCTAGGATGTACCGGCTTCCCGACGAGCCCCGTAGCGAACTAAAAGAGCCGTGGGGAAAACTCATAAAAGAAGAACAGCTTGACGATGAAATCCGTAATGCGGGCGCGATAGCCGCTGTCGGAGACGTCGTTACGCTGACGATGAAGCGGCACGCCATCCCGTTGCGGCTGGCGGTCGTGGACTACAGGACGAAGCGGCGGGAACTCGATTCCGCGCTCGTGAAAGAATTCGCAAATATTGCGGACAGGACCGTGAAGGTCGAATGCCCTGCGGCTTCGATCAGTGATGCGCTCTTGAATGCCCTGGAAGAGGCAAGGATTTTACTTCCGGGGAAGAGCACGCTGATTGAGGTTTTTGGGGAAGAGGACCTTGCTGTCCTGCCCATAATAAGGGATTTCCCTGATGGCACCATCGTCGTTTACGGGCAACCGGACGAAGGGCTTGTCGTAGTCAGGATAGACGGCAACGCCAGGGCAAAAGCCAGAACTTTCCTGGAAAAGATGAAGGAGTGAGAAATATGGAACTGGAAATAGTTTCGAAAAAGGAAAACAAGCTTCTCGGGCGCACGGAGATAACCTTCCGCGCCGTCCACGAGGGGGAAAGGACGCCAAAGCGCAAGATCGTAAGGGACCAGCTTGCAGCACAGCTCGGTGCCAAGAAGGGGACCGTCATCGTCGATGGCATGAATACGAACTACGGCGAGAACGTGACCGAGGGCTACGCGAAGATATACGCCAGCGCCGAACAGGCAATGACAGTAGAACGCAAGCACATCCTCAAGAGGAACGCCGACGGCGAGAAGAAGAAGGAGGAGTAAGGCATGGCGACAAAACGCGAGTGCTACTCCATAGAGGGCAACAAGCTCGCCCGCTCACGCAAAACCTGTCCGAAGTGCGGCGACGGCGTCTTCATGGCCGAGCACAAGAACCGCGTATCGTGCGGCAAGTGCGGCTACACCGAGTTCAAGAAGCAATAAGAACCGTCAAAGGATGCGAAAACAACATCTTTCGCATCCGGCCTCTTTTTACCATTATACCCTAATGGGCTCGTGGTGTAGCTTGGATATCACCGAGGCCTCCGGAGCCTCAGACCGGGGTTCGAATCCCCGCGAGCCCGCTCATTTCATTCGCGTGTTCGCCGTCTTTCAGAATTTGTTTCACAAATTCCTCGATCCCCGCGAGCCCGCTTTAATTATCCGATTTTACCAATTAACCAAAAGGGCTTGTGGGGATGCGGCCAATTCTTGAGCGAAGCGAGAGAATTAGATGCAAATCCCCGCGAGCCCGCTCATTTCATTCGCGTGTTCGCCGTCTTTCAGAATTTGTTTCACAAATTCCTCGATTCCCGCGAGCCCGCTTTAATTATCCGATTTTACCAATTAACCAAAAGGGCTTGTGGGGAGATAACGAATTCTAACGGAATTCGTAGGGAAATCACAAGCGGTAGAATCCACGGCATTTTGAAACGGGCGGTGCGCGGGCGGTATATGAGCGGCGCAAGGACGGTTATGCAGACTACGAAAACAGCGCGTGCTTTTTAATGGTATTACGCATATTAGGGAATATGCCTGTTTCACAGATTCTTGATATAATAAGGGTCGCCGCAGCGCTCTCGGTTCTCGCCTACGCCTCGATAAGCGATTTGAAGACAAGGCGCGTCAACAATTATGCGTGGGTGGCTCTTGCGGCTGTCGGCGTCATTGCGCTTTTTGTGCAGATTGCGTTTCGCGAAGCGGACTGGTTCTACCTGATGTTCACCCCCCTGCTCGTAATCGTGATATACTTCCTCTATCGCTTCAGGCTGATATATGGGGGTGCGGACGCCAAGGCCCTGATAGCCCTCGCGATAACGTTCCCGTTCTGGCCTTCCGTTCCATTAGGTGCGTTCCCGCTTTGGCGTTCTTTTTTTCCATTCGCGTACGTCATACTCGCAAACTCGGTGCTGATGCTCTCGCTCTTGCCCCTGCTCTTTCTGGCATACAATCTTGTAAATCTGCGCGGCAAGGTCGAATTTCCGCACTGCCTGCTTGGATTTAAAATACCGACGGCAACGGCACGCGGGCGTTTCCTATGGCCTCTTGAGAAGCTTGACGACGGTAAGAGGAGATATGTTTCCAGCTTGCGGACAAAGCTCGGCCTTGACGAAACGGCAGTTGAATTCGCCGCCGCCGGAATAGAACGTATATGGGTCACGCCGAAGATACCTTTCATAGTCGTGCTGAACATCGGCCTAATCGTTTCTCTCTTCTGCGGGGACATCATTTCGAAAATCATCAGCCTGCTTGTGTAAACGCGTATTTCGGGACAAACTATTTAATGCGATTATCCCCTTATTGTATTGGTGCAAAGAGGTGGTTATCATGCCGGACATAAGGGATTTTGACGGGCACCTGCCTGTACTCGCAGAGGATGTGTATATCGACCGTGATGCAGTGATAATCGGAAACGTCGAGATGAAAGCCGGATCCAGCTGCTGGCCCGGAAGCATAATACGTGCCGATTACGGCAAGGTCATAGTCGGGGAAGGAAGCCATATAATGGACAAGGCGTTCGTGGAAAGCCACGCAAGGTGGGACACGATTATCGGAGAAAGGTGCATAGTCCGGCACGGCGCGATACTGCACGGCTGCAGAATAGGGCGGGACTGCCTCATAGGTATAGGCGCGATAATCCTCGACGGCGCTTCGATAGGCGACGAAACCGTAATCGGCGCCGGCTGCATAGTTTCTCCGGAGATGGTGGTTCCGCCAAGGTCCCTTGTGATGGGGCCGCAGGCGCAGGTGAGCAGGGATGTGACGCCTGAAGAGGTGGATGAAAACCGCCGCGGCTGCGCCCAGATATCGGAAAAACTGCCGAAATACCGCGAGTGACGGAACGTTTCTTACTTACGCGTTTCTTCCTTGCGCGATAGTTTACTTTTCAATGCGCACGTCTTGCGGTAATGCCGACTCTGTAAAGTGTGCGAATTTTAGGAAAACGTTAAAAACGGAAAACAGTATTCAAGGCTTCGCCCCAGCGGGGTAAAAACTCTCATCAGGGGCCGGTAGATCAGTTGGAAGATCGCTTCCTTGGCATGGAAGAGGCCGCGAGTTCAAATCTCGCCCGGTCCACTCGCTAACGACGAATCGTTAACGATTCGTCTAAGTCACAAATTGTAAATTTGTTCCTACGCTCGTGTCCCGGGCTAAGTCGCAAATTTCCGCAGGAAATTTGCTCCTCTCGCCCGGTCCACTCCCTTTTGTTTAGTTTTTATTATTGGTTAGTTTGTGAGGTCGTGGGCCGGGCTGTATACGCGAACAGCGACTTCGTCGCTTCGGTTCGCGTATTAGTCGTGAATTTGCTTTGCAAATTCACTCCTTCAGACAGAATTGCTTCGCAATTCATCTTCTCTCGGAATTTGCACGGCAAATTCCTCAATCTCGCCCGGTCATCAAACTAATTCTGTTTATGGCGAATCGTTCAGTCGTTCCAAAAAGAGATATGAAAATTTTAGAAATTAGGTTGAAATTCCAAAGGCCATTGTCTGGAGTTCCTGCCAAGTCATGGTGTTCTCTGTCGCGTATAACGCGTTTCCGGAGGTGGTTACGGCATAGCCGTATGCAAATATCCTCGTGTTCGCAACAGATTCCTGCCAGGTCACGCAAAGTATGCTCACGTCGGCATCGTAGGGCTGGGAGGGCGCGCCGGGTATTGGAAGAAGCGTCGTTTCGCGGGCAAGTTTTGCGGTCGCTGTGACCACCATCGCAGAATAGCCGGAGCTTACGGTTTTGGTCGCAACAGCTCTTGACGACACCTCGGTAAAACCGTTCGCGTCAACCATCTCGTCGAATATCTCGTGAACCCTGTTGCTTGCAAGGTCGCCCGCAAGATACGCGTTGAACAGGTTCTCCTTCGCGCTGTGAATGTATAATATTCCGGGATAATCCACATCCGATTCGACATATCCAATCCTGCCCCACTCGTTTATCCCGAGCATGCTGCTTCCGGACCCAGAAAGCGAGGTGTTCTTGCTCCAGCCTTCCTCGGCGGCAACAACATCAGCCGAATTTAACGGCGAAAAGGCCACGAAAAGGAAAAAACCGATAAAACCCAGTATAATCGCAGCGGCAACCCATACAAGTATCCGGGCAATCTTTTTTTTGCGCCTCCCATCCCCGACGTATGGCTGCTCTTTGGACGGAGCCGTTCTTTTTGAGGCCTCATGACTGATTATATGAACTGGAGGCACATCCGGTGCCGCCGCCGCGGGAGTCTCGTCGGTTCTCTCGCCGGACGTGTCCGGTGCCGGGGTTTTGGGCGGCTCGTCAGGAATAGCTACGCCTTTTTCCTTTTCTTCATGCGGCTCCAAACCCAGTGCTTTATCGTCGGGTGCAACCGCCGGGCGAACGGACTCCGCTTCCTTGAGCTCGATTGCGCTTATGCCGCGCGGGGTTATCGCGTAGCTTCCACCCTCCTGTCCTATAAGCTGCTGGTCCTTTAGCATGTTGAGGTGGTAGGTGAATTTGCCCCTGTCTGTCTCGACGTTGAGGCCCAGCGAATTCATAAGTTCCGTATAGCTGTGGCTTCTTTGCTTTAAAAGCTCGAGTATGCCAAGACGCGTATCGTTGGCTAAAACTTTAAACAGACTTTCCTTTGCCATCTGCGATCACCGCTGATTCTTTATTCACTCCGCGAATTAAAACTTAACTATGGATGGGGCGATTATTTGGGGCTGGCCGGAATAGCGGAAATATTGACTAAAACATTAGACGAACCGGCAAGTGTGTTTTGCGGCCTTTACTTGCAGAAACTTTTTAACGGCCGTTGGGTATTCTTTTTGAGGTGTATCGCATGAACTGTTTCAAAGGGCGCGACGTCGTTTCTGTCAACGATTTCACGAATGCCGAAATCGAGCATATTTTGGACGTCGCCGAAAAGATGGTCCCGATAGCGCGGGGCGAGGAGAAAAACAGGATTATGGACGGCAGGGTCATGGCCTCCCTTTTCTTTGAGCCGTCGACCCGGACACGGCTCTCTTTCGAGGCCGCAATGTACCGTCTTGGCGGAAAGGTGATAGGTTTTAGCGACGCTTCGGGCACGAGTGTCAAGAAGGGCGAGACTCTCGCCGATACCATCCGTATGGCGGATGCCTACAGCGACGTAATCGCCATGCGCCACCCGTTGATGGGTTCCGCGCGGCTTGCAGCCGAATTCTCCAAAGTGCCTGTGCTAAACGGCGGGGACGGGGCGGGCCAGCATCCGACCCAGTGCCTGCTCGACCTATTCACTATAAGGAGCGAAAAGGGAAAGATAGGCGGCAACAAGGTCGTGCTTCTCGGCGACCTGAAGTACGGCAGGACAGTGCACTCGCTCACGTCCGCGCTCTCCCGCTTCGGCTGCGAGATGACCTTCGTCGCGCCGGAACAGTTGCAGATGCCAAAGGAGGTAATCAACGAATGCATCGAACACGGCGTTACGCCGTGCCTCTCGACGAACCTTGCGGAGGCGCTCGCCGATGCGGACGTCCTCTACGTCACCCGCATACAGAAAGAAAGGTTCCCGGATGCCGCCGAATACGAAAGGGTGGCGGGGCTCTACATAGTGAACAAGGAGCTTTTGTCGGGATGCAAGAAGGATCTGATAGTAATGCACCCCCTGCCGAGAGTGAACGAGATACACCCCGACGTGGACTCGACGCCGCACGCCGCCTACTTCAGGCAGGCGTTCAACGGGGTTCCTGTCAGAATGGCCCTCATTTCGCTTGTGCTGGGGGCGATGGAATGAAGGAGCTTCGCGTGCAGCCGATTATGAACGGCACGGTGATAGACCACATCACCCCCGGCAAGGCGCTAAAGGTGCTGCACATACTGGGATTGCCAAAGCCGGAGAGCACCTCCACGATAAGCGTGGCAATCAACGTGCCAGGCAAGACATGCAAGAAGGATATAGTCAAGATAGAGGACCGCGAACTCGAGTCTTCCGAGGTGGACAGGATAGCGCTCATCGCGCCAAACGCCACGATAAACATAATACGCAACTACGACGTGGTCGAGAAGCACAGGGTCAACATCCCCGAAGAGCTCATCGGCATCGTAAGGTGCTCGAACCCCACCTGCGTGACCAACAGCACGGAGCCGGTCCAGCACAGGTTTACGGTCGTGTCCAAAAATCCGCTAAGGGTCAAATGCCAATACTGCCTGCGCGAGCCCGCGGACATCGAGAACCACATACTCTAGACGTGAGGCCTGAACGCTTTTTCCTCTTTTCAATAAATCGATTCATCGCTTTGCGGCAGGTTAATTTCTTGCCGACACCGCAATGGTTCGCATTTTTGAACTACGGTTTTTGCGCCTTCCTTGCGTGCAACCTCATGTGGCCCGCCTGTATGCCTTCGCCCGCAAGGGCGCGCATTGCCGCAAGGTTTTGCGCAAGGCCGACCGCCGCCGCTACAGCGGACAGTTCGGATGCGCTTTTTACACCGAGCATTTTGATGCAGGCGCGCGCCGCGGGGTTTTCCCGGATCGAACCGCCGACTATGCCTACGGACAGGGGGAGCTCTATTCTGCCGGCAAGATCGCCGTTGGCATCCTTTTTCCACTCGGTAAGGGGTTCGTAACGTCCGCTTCTTGCGGCGTACGCATGCGCGCCGGCCTCGACCGCCCTCCAGTCGTTTCCGCTCGCGAGAAGCACTGCGTCGATGCCGTTCATTATGCCCTTGTTGTGGGTTGCGGCGCGGTAGGGGTCGACCTTGGCGAATCGGTAGGCCGCGATTATGGCATCCACCGTTTCATTGCCGCCAAGCGATTCTGCGGAAAACGTCGCGCTTGCCATCGCTATGCGCCGGTCGGCGAGGTTTGAAAGTATCCGAAGACCATAGATTGCGCGGGCGGCCTCTGCGATAAGGGGCGCGACCTTCTCGCACATCGTGTTTACCGCGTTCGCGCCCATCGCGTCCCTGACGTCTACGAGCAGGTGCGCCACGGCTGCGCCACGGCCTGAAAGTTTGCGAAGCTCTATGCCAAGCGCGCCGCCGCCCGCTTTGACCAGTTTCGGATCGCATTCGTTAGCGGCTGCGAGTATCCCCGCCGTCGCGCCGTTTATGGCGGCCTTGGCCCGCCTGAAGGACTTCACGCCGCGAAGCTCTATCTGCCCTATCATCACGGGGGGATTGACCTGTGTCGTGAAACCCCCGAGCGCTCGGGCCATCTTCGCGGCCTTGCTTGCCGCCGCGACTATGCTTGGCTCCTCTGTCGCCATCGGGATGAGGTAATCCCTGCCGTCGATGAGAAAATTCGTCGCGATGCCGAGCGGAACGCCCATCACGCCGACGGCGTTCTCTATAAAGCGGTCGGCTGATTCGACGTCAATCGGGTGAAAAAGCCCTTTTATGTCGCCGTCGTCAAGGCCGCAAAGCTCCTTTAGCTTCTCGTGGCGCGAATGGATCGACAACTTGCAGAATCCTGAAATATCCGAACCCTTTTCCATGCTTTTCCCCCTGTTTTTTTCATGTTTTTGTCCATGCTCTTCGTTGAAGTAAAGGAAAAAGGGCTTTTAAGGTTGTCTTATGCGGTGGGCAAATTCATTAAATCCCAGAACATACCCCCATTCATGGAAATATCGATCTCGTTCAAAAACCGCGACGTCGCAAGGGTTGCGCAAGTTGCGTTTTCCCCCGGCGGAAGTGTCGGTAAAAACACAGGCGGCGGCAAAACCATTCTCACTCCGGCATACCTGTGGTTTTCAAGCGAGCGCGTTCCGGCCCACGCTTGCACAACCTATGCTACCCAGTCCGATGCCTTCATCCTTCTCGGCAAGGACATCGTGATACCGACATCTGTTCACTACCCGCTTTCCGTGCCTTCCGAATTCCACGCGCTTGCGAACAGGCAGAATCTCGCGTCATACGACGGCGGGGGCGTATTCGTTCTCGACGCAAACTCAAAGAACGCGCCCGATGCCCAAATTCCCGACGATGCGAGCGTTATCGCGCTTGCGAATTCGAGAAAGGCGTTCTCGAATCCGCGCGACTTCGTCGAGCTTGCAACGAAGGTAAGAGAACGAATAGGCTACGGCAGGCTGCTCTACGCGCCCGGACTCGGCGAGCCTTCCTCTCTTGCCCTGCTCACGTATTCGGGCATAGACCTCTTCGACTCAATACCGCTTATCGAAGCCGCGCGCGACGGTCTCGTGCTCGATACCGACGGCAGGATACGGCTTTCCGGGATGGCTGAAAAACCCTGCGGCGACGATTTCGATTCCATTCTCGAATACAACTACAAGGCCGCGGCGGATGAGGCCGTCAGGGTGAGAAACGCCATAGCGGCGGGAACACTTCGCGAACTCGTCGAGCGAAGGGTCGTCGCCGATACCGAACTCGTCGCTACCTTGCGAAGGCTCGACCGGGGCTCTTACGCCCACTTCGAGGCACGCTGTCCCGTGATGCGCCAGCGGCTGCTTGTCGCGGCCTGCCCGGACTCGCTTAATCGCCCGGAAATAGAACGATTCAGGCGGCTTGTGCGCGAGCGTTACAGAAAGCCGCAGTGCGCGAGGGTGCTTCTGCTTCTGCCCTGCTCCGCAAGGAAGCCTTACTCGAAAAGCAAGTCGCATCAGGCGTTCGCTGACGTCCTCTTCGCGCGAAGGGACATGGACGCCATACACGAGGTCATAGTAACCTCGCCCCTTGGCATAGTGCCGCGCGAACTCGAACTCGCCTACCCGGCAGCCCACTACGACGTGCCGGTGACAGGGTTATGGAGCGAGGACGAAAAGCACATGATACGCTCCTGTGTCGCCGCGTTCCTTGAGAAGAACAGCTACGGCGCGATAGTCTCGCACCTGCCCGGCGAAACGATGGAATTCCTGCGCGACCTTGTGCCGGGTGCGATCGAGACCTGCGGCGACTCGCCCACCTCCGCCGAATCGCTCTCGCGTCTTGGCGAGGGTCTTGATAACGCGCTTGAAGCCGCGAAGAATGCGCATACTGCCGTGCCGGGCGCGGCTGATGGTGCGGGCACCGACAGTGACGCCGGCCATATCGCTGGCGTTGACACCGGCGGTGGCGCTGGCCATAACAATGGCGTTGGCACCGGCGGTGATGTGGGCTGTGACGCCGGCATCGGCATCGGCACCGGCGCCGCAAGAAGCACAAGGGCCGCTTTCGAGTGCAAGAACCGCGAATACATGCTTTCGCGCGCCGTTCACCAGTTCGGCGTCAAGGCGGGGAGCGCGTTCATGGAAGGCGCCTGCGTAAAGGGCAGATACCCGTTCCAAAAGATATTCGCAAAAAGCGGAAAGCAACTTGGCATGCTGACCGACCGGGGCATGATCTCGCTGACCATCGAAGGCGGGGAGCGGGTCGCCGCCGCGGGCGCATATACTGTCGAAATAGACGACTTCAAACCGCGCGGCTCGATATTCGCAGTTGGCGTTCGTGGTGCATCATCCGAGATACGGCAGGGCGACGACGTGGTCGTATGCCACGCGGGAGAGGTGCGCGCTGTCGGCGTCGCATGCATGAACGGCGCGGAAATGACAGAACTCAAGGGCGGCGAGGCCGTAAAGACCCGCCACAAGACGGAGGGATGAGGATGGATGAGATGTTCGCGTTCTGCAGGAAGATGAACCGCTCCTTCCGCCCCAAGAAGCAGGACCCTTCGAAGCCTGTCGCCTGCTGGAGCGAGGACGACCTGATACGCGATGCGGGAAGCGGAAAATGGGCGGCGTGCAAGGCGCTCGTGATGATATTCCGGACGCGCGGCTGCTCGTGGCTGCTAAAGTCGGGTTGCACGATGTGCGGCTACTTCAACGACTCGCTTATGGCCGGACAGGAACCGTCCGACCTCATGTCGCAGTTCGAGGCGCTTCTTCCCCGATACAAGGGCGAAGCGATAGTGAAGATTTTCAACTCGGGGAGCTTCCTTGACGATACCGAGGTTGCGGAATCGGTGCAGGATGCCGTTGTGGGAAAACTTGCCTCGCTTGGAGAGGTGCGCAAAATTTCACTCGAAACGCGGCCGGAATACGTAACGAAGGAGAGGCTCGCGCGGCTGCTTGGGGTCATTGCCTTGGGCGGAAACGACGTGAATCTCGAACTTGGCATCGGCCTTGAATCCGCAAGCGACGAGGTGCGCGGGCGGTGCGTCAACAAGGGGTTCGCCTACGCCGACTACGAACGGGCGGTGTCGGTCGCGCAAAGCCTTGGGGTCGGGATAAAGAGCTACGTGCTGCTAAAGCCGCCGTTCTTGACCGAAAAGGAGGCGATGGAGGACGCGGCAGAGACCATCATAAAGGCATCCGAAACCGCGGACGTCGTATCCCTGAACCCCGTGAACGTGCAGTCGAACACGCTTGCCGATTACCTGTGGAAAAGGAAGGAATACCGCCCCGCGTGGCTTTGGAGCGTAGTCGAAGCACTCATTCGCGGCGCCGAGCATATCGATAGGAACGGGCTTGACGTGCGCCTCCAGTGCGATCCGGTCGGCGGCGGCTCGATACGCGGCGCGCACAACTGCGGAACGTGCGACGGCGCGCTTCTTGACGCGATAAAAAAGTTCACTCTGACGCGCGATGCCGCTCACCTCAAAAGGGGGATTGCGACTGCGAACGGTTGCGGATGCGGCTGCAGGGAAAAGTGGCTTGATACGCTGGAATGCGAGGGCGCGCTTTTTGGGAATTACGATGTGACCGGAGGGTTTTATAGCAAGTCTCGTTAATTATGGAACTTTCATCTCATCTATTTGCTGTTACCTGTGCACGAGACTTGCTATTAGCGAATCTCACAAATGTTCAACAATTAATGAGATTCGCTATTAGACCAGCGGCGTTTCCTTTAGCCAGTTTATGTCGGAAACGTATAGGTCGCGGATGTCCTTCAGGCCAAAGACCATCATCGCAAGGCGCTCGAGCCCAAGGCCCCACGCGAGAACCGGCTCCTTCACGCCGACGGGTTCTGTCACTTCTGGGCGGAAGATGCCCGAACCGCCGAGTTCCATCCAGCGTCCGTGCCAGAAAACATCCACTTCCATGGAAGGTTCGGTGTAGGGGAAGTATGCGGGCCTAAAACGTATCTCGTCAAAATCCATGCGCTTGTAGAATTCCCGTATTATGCCTACGAGCATGCTGAAGTTCGCGCCACGCTCGCAGATTATTCCTTCCACCTGATGGAATTCCGGCAGGTGGGTCGCATCGAGCGACTCCTTGCGAAATACCCTGCCCACGGAGAAGACCTTGCAGGGCGGCTCTGGGTGGTCGCGCAGATACTGGAGCGTGTTCACGGTCGTATGGGTGCGAAGCAGCATGCGTTCTGCCGTCGCCCTGTCGAACTTGTAGCCCCAGCCGGCGGAGCCGGTGGAGCCGCCGTTCTCATGTATGGATGCAACGGTATCGAGCAGTTCCTTTTCCCGGATTTCCGCCCTTGCGGGGTCGCTGCAGTAGAAGGTGTCCTGCATCTCGCGCGCGGGGTGGTCCTGCGGTATGAAAAGCGCGTCCATGTTCCAGAACGCGGATTCGACGAAGTCGCCCTCTATCTCGGTGAAGCCCATGTCGAGGAAGATGCGCCGTATCCTGTCTATGAGCTGACGAAGAGGATGGGGCTTTGCGCCGTAGACCGCGGGCGCGAAGCTGCCTACGTCGTAGGGGCGTATCTCGACGTTCCTCCACCCGCCGCTCTTTATCAGTTCGGGGGTGATGCTGCTGACCTCTTCTTTTATCCCGATGCCGGGCTCAAGCGCCGCAACCCCTTCTTCTGTGAGGGATACCGTGCGGATTACCTGCTCCTTTTCGGAGACTATCCCTTTTCTGCCTTTCAAAAGGTTTAGCGCCTCGCGGTCAAGTTCGGAGGAGTTCATCCCGCCGGCGTCATGCAGCATTGCGAGAACCTCTTCGTCGCGTCCTTTCGCGGAGAGTGCCGCCCTGCCTTCTTGCGTAAGCGTCAGCATGGTCTTGTCGCCCTCCTTCGATATGTCGGCCCAGCCCTTTCGCTTCAGCCAGCCAAGGGCGATCGGGACCTCGAATGCCTGAAGCGCGCCGCTATCGGAAAGCGCGCTTGCCGCCGCCTTCCCCCCTTCCTTGTCGAGCAAAATAATGGCACGCCTTTCCGCAAGCCCGTTCGTTGCGGCCTCGCGCCCCTCTTTTTCGAGGCACGCGGTCACGGTCACGCTCTCGGAGAAGCGGACAAGCGATTTCGACTGCAGCCACGCAGAGGCGTTCATTACCTCGACCATGCTTGAAAAACCGCCGGCGCTGACTATCGCTTGCGCATTTCCGCTTCCCGCCATATCCTTTAACGCAAGCAGGACGCGCTTTTCGTTCCTTGAAAGTCTCGCAACCGTCTCTTCGAGAGCCATTCTGTTCCACCTTGAAATAGACGGATATGGATTCATAGGGTATAATAGTTATGTGCGGCAAAAAAGATTGAAAGGGTATGAGAAGAATTAAAGAAAGTCGGGCGCCTTAGTGCAGTATGCCCTTCTTGCCGCAGCCGGGGCAGTTGAAGGTCGCTGGGCGTTCCCTGTCTTCCACCACGAAGACCTCTCCGCACTCGGGGCAGCGTATCTTTGCGTGCCCCTCTGCGACCTTGTCCCCTTCGCCATATTTCGAGGTCCTGGCTACCGCGGATTCGTCGTCGCTCCAGTTTTCGTCCCACTCGTCCTCATACTTGCGTCCGCGCAGGACGAACAGGTAAACGAGGGCGCCGGCAGCGCCGAGGAGGATGACGCCGATGATGAGCCAGATCCACCAATATTCGGCATACCAGGCCTTCGAAAGGTCTTCGAAGGTCACGTCGTCGCTTGCGCCAAGACTGTCAAAGCCGGTGGTGGTGGTAAAGGTCGCATCCGGCTCCGAGCCTACCGCACCGGTGAACTTGCCGTTCCCTGCCGCGTCGAACGAGGTTACCTTGTAGCCGTAGTCGGTGCCCTCGACACCGCTGTCGTCGACGTAGCTCGTCGTGGCGCCGCTCGTGACGGTGTAGAGCAGGGTGAAGGGCGAGCTTGAGCGCCACACCTGGTAGCCTGCGGCTCCGGTTACGGCGTCCCAGGTTATCTTTATGCCGTCCTTCGTCCACTTTGCTTCAACGCCTGTGGGCTGGTCGGGCGCGACTGTGTCGATTATTATCTTGTAGTTGGCGTTAGTCGCCGTCCAGCCGCCCGCGCTCTTTCCGGCTATGTGGAAATACCACGTGCCGTCGGCTTTGTCCGTGAGGGTTATCGTCGCAGCGGTGGTGTTGGCGTCGGCGGTGGTTATGGCGTAGGTCCCGGTTGCAACCAGCGCGTAGTAGTAGGTCACCGTGCTCTCGGCATCGGTTACGCCGGTCCAGCTGAACACGGGGTCGTTGTTCGACGTCGGCGTGTTCGCGACGTGGGTGCTCGACGTTACGGTGAAGGTTCC
>PGXE01000011.1 GCA_002838935.1 Thermoplasmata archaeon HGW-Thermoplasmata-1
CTTAAGAGAAAAAGAACTTTTTCCAAAAAGAAGGCCAATCCGGGCGATTCATCCCCGACCTAAAGGTCGGAGATTTCTCGCTCGGAAATTACGTTAAAATCCGTGAACAGGACTGAGTCAAAATCGGTTATCTGTCCGTTCTTTTTTATTTTCAACCCTTCGTCATTTAACCGTTTTATCTTCTCAGCGGTTCCGCTGTAGTATCCCCCAACGTTACCGTCCGATTTTACGACCCGATGACACGGCACGCAGGCAGTATCCTGATTGCGGTTCATGGCGTTTCCGACAGCCCTTGCGCCACCCCGTTTTCCTGCGGCGAGCGCCACGGCGCCGTAGGTCGAAACCCGTCCTTTCGGTATGTCGTGGACTATCGCGTATATGCGCCTGTAGAAAGGCGGCTGGTTCAGGTTCGCCTCGCCTATTATTTTCGGGTCGTTTTGCGGTTCTGCCATAATCCATCGCAAGCCGATTATCGAAGTGGCTTAAAAACCTTGTCTTGAATCGAGAGACCGGGTGGGGAAAATCAGCAGGCTCTTTGCGATTCACAAAAAGGCAGAGAGCGCCATCCTTGCGGCCACGACGAGCATGAAGACTCCGAATATCCTGCGAAGCATATGCGGCTTGGTTTTCTTTGCGACGGTCACGCCAATCGGCGCGCCCGCTATCGCTCCTATGCCAAGCGCGATCCCTAGCCATATCCAATCGTGGCCCGCCGTGAGGTTGACGACCGTGCTAAATGTCCCGTTCATAAAGACTGCGACAAGCGAGGTCGCGACCGCGTTGTGTATCGGGATGCCGATGAGCGCGAGCGAAGGCACTATTATCCCGCCGCCGCCTATACCAAGGAACTTTGCGAGAAAGCCCGCGCCAAAGCCGATGAGGGGGAAGAAGTAAAGCCTTTCCTTGTGGGGTTTGGAATCGAACCTTACGAGCATCCTCACTGCGGTGTAGGCCATCAGAATGGCGAACGATACGCTCAGGATGGATTCATAATCGACGGAGAACCTCTTTGCGAGCGCGGCGTCGGCGAAGTTCGCGGCGACGACACCAGCTATGCCGAAAAGACCGAGAATCAATCCTGCCTTCCACTGCACGTTGCCGTGCCGGGAATACTTGTATATCCCAACCGGCGTGTTGACCATTATCGCGAAAAGGGATGGCGCGCGCGCCTCGGAAACAGGTATGCCCGCGATGAGCGAAAGGAACGGGACCATGAGCAGACCGCCGCCTATGCCGAGCATTCCCGAGAAGAATCCTGCGAGCAGGCCTATCGCGATTATGCCGATAATCATGAGATGTTCCATCGTTTGGCTCGTATGCCTTGCACACTTTTAAGCAATTGCCGGTTTTGCAGATTCTGCGTGAAAGCGTAAAATGAGGTAGCCCTGCTTATTCATCCGGCGTATCCGGTGCCGGGGGTCAGATTAATACTTAAATATTAAAAACGCAATAGAGAATACGGATGCACGATTAGGAGGAATTCGATGGGATTAGTCGATAGGATAAAGGAAACCACGTTCGGTAAGTGGTTATCCGTCTCTTTTGGCAAGAAACATGTCAAGATAGGGATATACGGTCCGCCGAACGCTGGAAAGACCACCCTTGCAAACAGGATAGTGCGCGACTGGACTGGCGACATAATGGGTTCGGCAAGCGAGATTCCGCACGAAACCCGAAGGGCGAGATGCAAGTCGGACATAGTCATAAACAACGGCGGCTCCACCCTCACACTCGACGTCATAGACACGCCCGGCATAGCGACGAAGATAGACTTCCATGATTTCGTCGAGAACTACGGCATGGGCGAGGACGAGGCGAAGCGCAGGTCCAAGGAGGCGACCGAAGGAGTCATAGAGGCGATACGCTGGCTTGGCGACGTCGACGGCGTCATCCTCGTCATGGACTGCGCCGAAGACCCGTTCACGCAGGTCAACATAACGATACTTGGAAACCTCGAGGCAAGGAAGCTGCCGGTCCTGATTGCGGCAAACAAGATAGACCTTGAGAACGCAAGCCCCGCAACCATAAAGAGCGCATTTCCACAGCACCCGGTCGTGCCCGTGAGCGCACTTACCGGGTATAACATCGAAGGGCTTTACGGCACGATGGTAAGGCACTTTGGCAGGCGCAGGCCGAAGAAGAGGGCGGGGGCTGCGGCATGAGCGGGACGGATTTTTCGAAAAAAACCGGTTCGCAATGTGCACCCGAAGACATCGGCACGGTCATAAACCTCGTTTCCAAGCAGAAGATGGAGGGGATGAGCGAGGGCGAGAAGATAAGGTTCATACTCGACGAGGTCGAGTGCGGGAAGATACTGATACTCGAAGAGGGTCTTACGCCGCAGGAGCAGACAAAACTCATAGAGACGACCATGAGCGAGATAGATACCGACACCTTCATCGGCATAGAGATGGAGTCCTACGTTCAGGAGACCGAGCGCTGGTGGCAGAAACTGCTCAAGCTGTCCAACAGGCCGCGCATGACAGTCATCGGGCCCGCCCAAAAGCTCAAGACCGTTCACAAGGACAGCCAGGTGATACAGGCCGTGGTCATATCAGGAAAGAGGGAGTGATATGCCCCACCAGTGCCTGCAGTGCGGAAAGATTTTCAAGCAGGGCTCGACAGATCTGCTAAAAGGATGCCCGTCCTGCGGCGGCACGCGTTTTTTCTTCACCAACCAGCCTCTTAGCAAGGAAGAGCGGGATGCGATGATGCAGAAGGCGAACCACGACCTTCGCAACGTCGTCGCGCAGATGATGCAGGAGTCGGGTTCGAGGCCGGACTACGACGAGGAGCGCTGGAGCGAGGAGAAGCGCGAGGAGTGGGTCAACCTTAGGCCCAAGGACATAAAGAATGTCGTAAGGGAGATTGCCGCAAGGCAGAAGGACAACGGCGTGAAGGTCCGCGTCGTGCCAAAGGAGGCGGCTCAAAAAACGGCTTTGCCGCAGGGCGAAGGCAAAACCGGCCGCACCATTGCAACGCATCCGCTGCCGGCAGAAACCGCAAAAGTCGTGCCCCGTGCCAAAGATTCAAAACCGGCACCGTCAACCGGCGCGACAGTGGGCGAATTGCACGCAGGAATGGAAGCGGCTCCAGATACCGACGAAGGTTCGCGGCCCGAAACGCTGCGCATAAATGAGCCGGGGGATTACGAACTCGACGTGAAGCGGTTGCTTGAGTCGGAGCCGATAATAATCCAGAAGAACGGGACCTATATGATACACCTTCCTTCGGTTTTCGAAGAACTGAACAAAGGCAAGAAATAAGGGCGGCGATTGCGCCGCCCTTATTTTATAATACCCTAAATCGTCAGAACTCCCTCTTTTCCCCTGACGCCAGTTTCATGAACCCTTCTTCGGAGTCTGCCGGACCCCTGACGTAGAGTATGTCGCCGGGGTCTACCCTAGTGTCCTCGTTCGGCCCGTACAGCCACCTTGCGGCATCGCGCATGGCTATCACCCACATGCCTGTCTCGCTCGCAAGTTCGAGTTCGCCAAGCGTTTTTCCCGCGAGTATGCTTTTTGGTGAAACCTGCGCCCTTGTGAAAACGACGTCGGATTCCCTTATGGCATCCTTTATTATCGGGTGGAGTTCGATGTCCCTTAGCTCCACGTCCGCTATCTCCATCGCCGCGTCCGCTATCATCTCGGTCGATTGGGACAGCCTTATGATTGTCAGGGCTTCGTTTACCGCAAGGTCTCCTTCGAGCAGGTCCTCGACGGCGAGGCGCTGTATCGAGCGGTTCTTCTGGTCGACGAGGTCCTCCAGTTCGGCCACCTCTTTTGCTATCTCTATGTTGTCGTAGATGAGCGAGGAGTATGCGAGGTCGATCATCAGCTCAGCCTTGTCCATCATGTCGAGCAACTCGTCTATCGCTTCGATTTTTCCTTTCAATCGAGCACCTCCATTTCTGCGTGCAAGAAATCCTGCAGCGCCTCCCAGCCGCTGTCGGGGCCGCGGACGATGAGTGAATCCTCGGCAAGTATCTTCGTCTCGTCATCGGGGCCGTATATCCAGTTCTTCGATTTTCTGCGTATGGCAAGAACCCTTACGCCAGTTTCAGATTCAACGTTGAGTTCGCCAATCGTCTTTCCGCAGGCGTGGGACTCGGGATCAACCCTGACCCTGCGTATGACCTCGTCTGTGCGCCGTAGAAGGCTGGATACCGTGCTCTTCGTCTCCATCGGACTTAGCGCAAGCGACGCTATGTCTGCGGCCGCATTGGATATCGATTCAGCGGCCTCCGCAAGCTGGAGTATGCCCGCAAGCTGTTCGGCGTCCTCTTTTGTCCTTGCGGCGAGCATCGCTATCATGCGTATCTGGTAGTTCATCTTGTCCATGCGCACCTCGAGGTATTTTACCTCCTCCGCTATCTCGATGCTGTCGTATAGGGCGGCGGAGTATGCGAGCCCGAGGATCAGTTCGCTGATGTCCTTCATCTCGGTAAGAAGTTCCTTGACCGACGTCGGCTCGTATTCAACCTCTTCGAACTCGGCCTTTTTCCATTTGGGAATAATGCCTGTCCGGACGCGCTTTTGCCTTTTGGGATTTTTTTCTTTTGTTTTCATAAGCCAATCACCCGTATGGCGATCGTTAGAAAGGTTATGCCGAGCATGTCTCCGATGCTCGTCACGAGCGGTATGACCACGTTGTCCGGGTCCGCGCCCTTTTTAAAAGAGATGAACGCTATCGCGACGCTGAGGAACGTTATGGCTGTTATTAACAGCATCGCGGCTAAAAGCAGGATGCCTGCGAACCTGAATAGGCCGACATCGACGACCACTCCCAGCAGTGGAAATATCCAGTAGGTGCATATCACGAGCAGCAGGTATGTCGCTATGCCTATAACGAAGCTAAGGATAATGTTCTTTTTTATTTCATTACCCTTCAGGTTGGGTTGTATATACCCTACGTGAAGGCCGGATGCCACCCGCGAACCGATGACGCTGCCAAGGTTACCCCCGACGCCGTTTAACACCGGCACGAATGCGAGCAGGAACGGAAACATCACCAGTTTATCGTGTTCGCTCTGCAGGAGCATTCCAGCCATCACCGCTATCGTGACGCAGACCGTGAGTATGGGTATGCTCTCCTTCAGGATGTTCTTTAAGCTGTAGTGCAATCAGGCACCCCCCAAAAGGAAAGCCGCTCCGAATATGCAGAGCATGGTTATTATGTCGCCGAACGTGGCAAGCGCAGGACCGGTAACGTTGTCGGGATCAAGGCTGAACCTGAATGCCAGCAGTATTATGCCAACAGTCAGGAGCGCCAGTATCACCCCGGAAACAGTTCCCGCGATGAGGGCTATTAATATTATATTCGAGGCATCCGCCCCTGCGACTCCGAAGATGCGGCAGGTCGCATAGGCGATCAGGCCGACCATGAGGCTCATTATTACGCTTAGTATAAGGGATGAGTTCACGTTCGTGCCGAGTTCTTTTCCCCAGATGTGCTTTGCATCTATGAGGCCGAGATGCGTGGCGGATCCGAGCCTTGCGCCAAGTGCGGCGTTGATGTTCCCCCTAAGTCCTATTATGGCGGGGATGAGAACGAGAAGGCCGGGCGTGCGGCTGAGTATTCCTTCCATGTTTCCAAGGATGCTGCCAGTGAATATCTGCCCTATGCCGCAGATAAGCAGCAGGGGGAAGGATTGAAGCAGGACATCTCTTGATCTCATGGGCGCATCACCAGTCAGTAATAACTTTTATTTTGGCATGTTCATTTAGTGATTTCAGGTTTTAGTTATTTTCGGCATCCGCTTCGATTGGAACGCGCCTCCTTTGCGCGTTTCAGGCAACCTTTTTGCCCCACTTCAGCCATCTTTTGGTATCCTCTATACGGTCCTCGCGGTCCCCGCAATGCCCGGCCGTATTCGACGATATGCCTTGCAGCACCTTAAGCGTTTTTAGCAGGCCGAGACAAAGGTCGGCATGAGCCCTCGCATCCTGCGTCGGCATCTCTTTTGTTTTCAGGTCGTGAAATGCAGCATCGAACGCTTTTTTTACCGTCGCGCCAAGGGAGCGGGCGGACTTTGCCGCATCCTCATGGCCTGCGTCGCCGTCCCGATGCGTGCGGAGCAGTTCCGAGACCTTCTTTCTCAATTCTATCTTATTATCCGCAACCGTTATCTCCCTCGGTATCTCGACCCCCGAAACCCTGCCGAGGTTAACCTCGTCCACCAAAAGCCGCCTTGCGGAATCGTCGGCCGCCATGTCATGACGAATACTTACTGCATATAAAGGGTTTGGCGAAGAAACCGCCGACCGTCCCTATCTGCAGATGTATCCAAAAAAATCAGAGAGCTTCATACCGTTTTCCCACCGCATCACGTAGTTGCCGCTCTTTGTAGTTTCTATTCTGGGTATGCGGGAATGCAGTATCCTGCTTCGCCCTTCGGGCATTCTCATGTCGAGTGTGAATATCCTCCAGAAATCGCCCCGCACGCCCTTGAGCCGGTAGGCGTATATCGGAAGCACGCCAGCGCGCTCGCACTCGTTTTTCATGAAAAGGGCCTGCTCCTGAAGCCTTCCGCTCTGCTCCGTGAACCTGATTACGTCGAACGACGAGGACTTTACTTCCACTATGAAAGACGCATCGTCGCGCAATGCGACCATGTCCGCGGTCCCAAGCGAGCCTGCGGCGCGGACGACTATGAACGGACGTTCTGCGGCTCTCGCGTAGTTCATCTTTTCGACGGTGTCGCAGGTCTTCGTTATCCGCTCTATGATTTCCCTGTCTCCGGAAAGTATCCCCTTGAACTCGCGCTCGTAGTTGGAACCCATGCCGAAGCATTGATCTTGCGGGTTTAATGCTTTTGCGGGAGATCGGTGAAACAATCCGCAAGGGCATTCCACGTTTTGGCGAAAAACGGATGGAAACTTATTTAACGCCGCAAATCCAATAAGAATATGGGATATGAATGAACCTCGATATCCGCGTCGATTCTATTATGACCCGAAAACCGGTTACTATCGGGCCGGATGCCACAGTCCACGATGCCGCAGTTCTTATGAGAGATTGCGACGTCAGCAGCCTGATCGTTCTTGACGAAGATGGAATTCTCGCAGGTCTTGTTTCCGAGTGGGACATAGTAAAAAAGACGACCTCGAGTCTTCGGGATCCGGCCGTGGTAAAGGTTTTCGAGATAATGACCCCAAATGTCCTGACCATAAGCCCGGAATCGACTGTAGAAGAAACGTTGCGCGTGATGGGCCGAAGCGACGTTCACCGCCTGCCGGTCGTGAAGGATGGACGGCTTGTGGGGCTCGTTACGTTCAAGGATGTGATAAAGGTATCGCCGCAGATTATAGATTTGATGAAGGAATGGCATTACGCATTCGGAAACAAAGATCTGGATGACGCAGAAGAACGGGCGGAAACGCAATTTTTAAACAGTGCGTGATCGCAAGTAAAAGCGCTTTTGCGGGTCGCAGCCGGACGTATCTATCTTTAACGAAAAACGACAAAATCCCAACAGAACGATAGGAGGCATAAAATGAAGAAAGTAGCCGATATTATGACAAAGGAAGTTGTGTCAGTTGACAAGAATTCAGAACTGCGCCACGTTATGGATTTGATGATAAAGCACAATATAACGAAACTTCCCGTGATGGACAATGACGAACTCGTCGGAATAGTGACCGACAACATGATAGCAGATGAACTCGGTTCGTTAAAAGGCCGGGGCATACCTGCAGAGAGGCTGCACGCATCGTCTGTGATGAGCAAGAAGTTCCACACCGTAAGCCCGGAAACCCTGATTGAAGAGCTCCTAAAGAGCGTTGGCGAGCCCGGGATAACCATGATACCGGTCACCTATGCCAACGAACTGGTGGGCGTGGTCACGAAGGCCGATATTCTGCCTTTTGTGAAAAGTAACGGAAAACTATCCGGCATCATGGCAAGAAACCTGCTTGCGGTCTCGCCCGACGACCGGGTAGTCCATGCCCGCCGCATAATGCTCGATAAGGATGTGGCGAGGCTGCCGGTTCTCGACGGCGGAAAGCTCGTCGGCATCATCGCGGACAAGGAGATTGCGTTTGCGCTCGCCGATCTAAAGAAGGCGCACCCCGCGAACCACCAGAGCCATCGCATAAAGGAGATGTTAGTCAAAGATATTATGTATACGAATGTCGTTACGGGAACTCCGGACATGACCCTCGCGGATGCGGCGAGGCTGATGCACGAACGCGGCGTCGGCTCCCTGCCGTTGATGGAACCGGATGGGAGGATAGTCGGGATGATTACCCGCACCGATCTTCTCAAAAGCATCCCCATTTAAATATCCAGGTGGTAGAAGTTGAGTTCATATATTAAAACGTATGTGAAAGACGGCTATAAGAGAAAAGACCTAATAGTAGGCATAGCCGGTGGCGTGATATTGATAGTTGCCCTGCTCGGCATAATCTTCTATCAGGACGACGGCGCAGCCGCATACGGCGGCCTGAACGTTTACGAAGCGAAGTGGAATGAAGAAACGGTCACCCACACCTTCGTCGGCGAGAGCCTTTCCGAAAAAGCCTCGGCAGACCATCCGTTCACGGTTCCGGCCAATGCCGCGCGTGTCGAGTGCACGTTGTCCTGGACGGATGACGAATCCACGGTTTCATCTGCGGATTCCTTTAAGTTCGATCTTGTTGACAACGTTGCCGCGACTGCCGCAAGCGATGAGAAGAACAGCGGGGAGATAATCCTATTTAGCCAGATACTGGACTCGACGCCCGGACTGCCAAAAGGCGGTGCAGTCGTAGCCGAAACCGAGGGGGATGCAAGGGACGCCGTTCTTGCCGCTAACAGTTCAACCGTTGGCATGGGCAATTGGAGGTGCAAGGTCACGTTGAGCAGCGTAGGTAATTTGCCTATGTTGCCGGTAGACACAGGCAATGACTATGCGCTTACGGTGAAGGTTGTATACTACACACTGTCCGTCACCGAGGTGCACGGAACGAGCGAGCCTTCGGCATAACGTTTTCAGAACCCCGCTTTCTTCAGTTTTATAAACCTGATTTTTTTGCCGGATACGCTGTAATTCTGTTTTGCAGCGCTTGTTCTTTTGTTGCAAAATAATCAAAATAGCGGAAATATGAGGTGGCGGGTTCGGGCTTGTCGCATGCACTCCACCCCTGCAATCCGGATCCATTGAAACGTTCTCCACACGGAGGTGGGCGTTTTCACGGATCGATTGCGCGCACCAGTCATGCGGCAACGGGCTTTTTGACAAGGTCCGTTTTTCCAATCATCACTGGGCCGCAAGCCGCTTGTCGGCCACTCGGCAGGGCCTATTCACGCGTTTGGTGAAAGCGATGTTCCGACATTTGTTTGCTTCATCGGACGTTAACGCCTTGGGGTCCGGTGTAGACCAAGCACCCGATGAAACTGCCGGCGGTGCGGGATTTTGCGGCAAGCCTGTTATTCAACCTCCCCCGCCAAAATAGCATTGAACTGGGCAGTATTTAATCCTTTTTTAGCATGGGTATAAAACGGTTTTGCTGCATTAATGACTTATTTAAAAAGATTGCTCATATAGTAGCACGGTTCGAATCAACCCTGACGCACAAGGCAAAAACCTGCACTTTTTTGATGGAAATACGAAAAAACGATGCGAAAAGTCCAAGGTTCCGGCAAAATGAAAAACCATAAAGCATTTAAAACGAATCCTAATATCGGGTTGAATACGGCAGAACCGTTGCCCCGGTAGTGTAGCGGCCTATCATGCCAGCCTGTCGAGCTGGCGACCCGGATTCAAATTCCGGCCGGGGCGTTCCAATTAATTTTTAGCGGTTTTAATGTTTTTATTGACGCCGTTAATTTTCAAAAGCCACATCCTCAGGCAAATTTAAAATGAGCGGAGTGCTATCTACCTACGGATAAAGATGGATGCAGCATTCGAAAGGAAACGGTACCGGAATCTTGTCATGGCCATTTCAGCCACCCTGCTGACGACCGCGGTCTTCGGCTCATGCGCCATGATATACGGCGCACTCAAGCCGGACAACGGTTCGTTCCAGATAGGGGCTGTGATAGTAGCGGTCTCGGTCGTGGCGTGGTTCTTTGGCCACGTTTCGCTGGATTGGAGTTCCGATTACGCGAGCCGTCCAAGAGAAAGCGGAGCGCAAGCGACCCAAACCGAATCCCGATATTCTGGCGCAAGCTACTCATCAGATTACGCATCGGCCGTGCCGTATCGTCAATGTCGGCCATCCCCGCAAGGAGAAAATCAAATGAATCCAAAAAAAGACAAGGGCTCTTCTAAAAGAAATCTTGGGCGTGGGCGCAAACCCGCCGAAGAACCAGCGTGCATGCGTTTTGAAGTCGTCGATGCCCCGGGCATGGCAGGCGGTATGCCGGGACATTTCGGTGGGGCGCAATCCGGTATGCCTGAGCGCAATGCCGGAATCCGGCGGGAGTCGCAAGATGGGGGAAGAGTCTCCTTTAAGGGTGCGCCGAAACCCTATGCGGCAAGCGGGGATGCAAGGTGTTTTTCAGATGGTTGTGAATGCATAGACGAGCGCGCCTCGCC
Organism: Thermoplasmata archaeon HGW-Thermoplasmata-1; assembly: GCA_002838935.1. GTDB lineage: Archaea > Thermoplasmatota > E2. Next base: position 10,520 of record PGXE01000011.1, read on the forward strand.
GGTTTTCCTTACTCCCGACCACTGGTGCCGGAATGTCGGCAAGGATCTCCCTATAATATCGAGTATAATTTCCGGCGGGGTGCGGCACGTATACACGAAAAGGGGCGAGCCGGCAGGTGTAGGGAGTTATTACAAAAACGGCAATGGCATCCGCGGCACACCAGTTGAAGGACAGGGTGCGCAAAAAGAGCGGTCGCGCGGACGTTGTTCCGGCTGCGGCTCCGTGATACTGGCGCCCGCGACAAGGCCTGTGCGGATAAAGTGCCCCCGCTGCGGCAAAGAGGCCACGCTCAAATGAAAAACTCATTTTCCCTTTTTCAGGCAAACCTTATTTGCGCAATCCCCATATCGGGACGCCATGGCGGCAGTACGGCTTGGCAAGATGGTATTGAACTGGTGCGATTCGTGCAACCTGCCGATAGTCGATTCCAGGCACTGCGGCGCCTGCGGCGGGGATACGAAACCGGTCAGCGTAACTCCTCCGGGGGACATACGCCCGGCCTTTCCTTTTGATATAGCCATGATACGCGAAAAGGCGGACATTCAGTTCGGCGAAGGAACGGGGGCGTATCTCATACCCGGCAACCGGGTTGTCATACTGAACAAATGCCCGTCCGATGACAGGATGGACGAGATAGTGATGGATGGAAGCGTCATAGGCGTCATGCGGTTCGAGCTCTCCAAAATCGGATTCGTATTCCAGCCGAGACTTGAAGGCGCGGCGAGGATAGCGGCATCCGGCGCGATGAAAAAGAATTTCGTGGTGGCCGACGAAGGCGCGATCCGCCCGATAATCGATGGCGCGAACCTTCTTTCTCCGGGAGTGGTGGACTGTGCAGAAGGCGTCGGGGCCGGAGCCGAGGTCATAGTTTTGGACGGTTCGGGCAGGGTCGTTGCCGTCGGAAAGACCCGCGTTTCGGGCAGCGACATGATGACCGTGAAACGAGGCGTTGCGGTAAAGACCCGTTGGTCCTGCGAGCCGATCGATGCCGGCCGATACGCCAAGTGCGACGACCGAAGGCCCGGAACGTGGGATGATGCGGTTGCGGCAAATCTCCCAAAGCTGGAGATGATACGTAAAGAATCGGCCGAGTTCATAAGGAATACGGTGGAACGGCACGCAGACCTTCCACTGGCGGTTTCATTTAGCGGGGGGAAGGATTCGCTTGCCACGCTCCTGCTCGTTCTTGATGCTGGATACCGCCCGAAGATGCTTTACGTGGACACCGGTCTTGAATTCCCGGAAAGCATAGAGAACGTGCACCGCACTGCGGAGAGGCTCGGCCTTGATCTCGTGGAAGAACGGGTCGGCGACCGTTTTTGGAAGTGCGTCGAATATTTTGGACCTCCGGGGCGGGACTTTAGATGGTGCTGCAAGATATCGAAGCTCGGGCCGATGACGCGCCTCATAACGGAGAAGTTTCCCGAAGGAGTCCTTTCTTTCATAGGCCAGCGCAGATACGAATCGGAGCAGAGGGCATCGAAGGGAAATATCTGGAGAAACCCCTGGGTGCCGCGGCAGCTTGGCGCAAGCCCGATACAGGAGTGGACCGCGCTTCACGTCTGGCTATACCTTTTCTGGAGAACGCCGCACTACGGCGTAGATTGGAACCCCTGGTATGAGAAGGGGCTTGAACGCATAGGGTGCTGGCTCTGTCCGGCTTGCGACGTCGCCGAGATGGAGCTTGCGATGAAGGCCCATGGCGACTACGATAAGTTCGCATCCATGCTGCTTGCTTACGCAAGCATGCACGGATTTACCGACGACTGGCTGCGATATGGATACTGGCGCTGGAGGAAGGCACCGCAGGCGATGGTAAACTGGGCGGACGAAGCGGGAATCGTGCTAAGGTCGAAAGGAACCCTAGAGAAGGCTTCAAGCGGCGTCCTCGCCTTCGAATCGTCCGGCGGGGCAGAGATTTCTGATAACGGGTTTTGCATCCGTGGCGGGTTCAACCGGAAGATTGACCTTGCGCGCGCAGCCAACATCCTTTGCACCATCGGTGAAGTGAAAAAGCTGCCCGATGGCGGTATAATCGCAGGGGATTTTGCAAGAATATCCGCATCCGGGGAAGTTTCCATTTACGGCAGGGATGAAAAGGAGATACGCTCGCGGACAAGGAATCTCACCGAGACGGTTGCGAGGGCGCTCGACTGCGTCGGCTGCGGCATCTGCATCGGGCGTTGCGAACTTGGCGCAATCAGGCTAAAAGACCACCGTATCGTAGTCGATGAATCGAAATGCATACACTGCGGCGCGTGCCTCGGGAAATGCCCGATAGTCGATTTCGGATCGGAGCACGATTTCGACATGGGTGCGTGACACCCAAGGCGCACGACCTGCAAACCTTTTTACGCCGGCGTTGCTATTTCGGTTCATGCGTACAGGAATAATGGGTGGCACGGGATTTTACAGCATCTTTGACGACCCGGAGATAATCAGGATGGAAACCCCGTATGGGCAAGTAGATGTCCATCGAGCCAAAGTCGGCGCTAGCGAGGTATTCTTCCTGCCGCGCCACGACAAAGACCACCGATTGCCGCCGCACCGCATAAACTACCGTGCTAACGTATGCGCGCTTTCATTATGCCGCACCGACCGGATAGTTGCTGTGAATACGGTCGGCTCGATGAACCGGGGTATTCCCGTCGGCGACCTCGTTGTGCCGCACGACTTCATAGATTTGACTCTCCCTGCACCGACCTTCCACGACGACGGGGCGTTTCACGTCGACATGAGCGATCCGCTCTGCCCCGAAATAAGGGCGGCACTCATCTCATCCGCATCGGCATCACATGGAAAAGCGCACGTGCACGACGGAGTTTACGCCGCGACACACGGCCCCCGTCTTGAAACCCCTGCCGAGATACGGATGCTGTCGGCGCATGCGGACGTGGTCGGCATGACGATGGCGCCCGAATGCATACTCGCAAGGGAGAAGGGAATCTGCTACGCATCCCTTTGCCTCGTTGCGAACATGGCTGCGGGGTTGCAAAAGAAGCTGTCCGCGCGGGAGATAACCTCCAACATGTCCTATTTCAGGGATAGCGCGGGAAAGATGATACTGGATGCCGTGAAAGCGATTCCCGCGGATAGGAACTGCGGCTGCCGTGATGCATTTCTAAATGCTAGGCTTTGAAGCGTGAATGCACGAACGCGTGAATGCCTGAATGCGTAAATGTGTGAATGCGTAAAATGCCAAAAGGAAGATAAAATATAAAAAAGCAAGATGATTTTTTGAGAGTGGTGCAAAATCGCCTACCCCGGATAGTTACCCCAGTATTGCACCCTTGTTTCGTAGAGCGCTTCGTTGTGGGCGACGGCGAGCGGGTCTTTTTCAGGTAGCGGCATGTTGCCGAGCGCTACGGCTGCGATGGTCGGGGCCATAGTTTTGTTGACGTAACCCCAGCCCATCTGCACCCAGGGGGCGCCGGGCAGCACAGGGACGAAATAGGTGTCGTTCTGCGTGTAATCTGTAACGTTCCAATATATCGCCGAGTGGTTCATCGCGGTCCGCAATTCTCCTGCCGTAAGCTTCCCGTCGTCGAGCATTCCCTTTCCGGGCGCGGTCTCGATGAGGTTGTTGTTAGTTATTATGCCCGTGTAGTTCACTGCCGCGCGGATATCGTAGAGTGCCTTTGCGAGCGTTCCCGCAACGCGCGGACAGGAGAAGCTAGTGCCGTAGGCGTCGCGGTATCCGCTGACCGTTCCGCTCTTTGCAAGGCGATCCTGCCAGAAATCGCTCACCACGTCGGGAAATTTCGCCGCAATCCACGCATCTCCGTGATCGCTGGCGAGCGCGCCGCCGACAGCTATGTTCCACGACGGACCGGAATGTTCATCCTGTGTGACCGGCACAGGATCGTTTCCCGCGCTGTTCGTCTGCACTTTTCCTGCTTCGTGAACGAGTTTCTGCGCCTTGTCAAGTCCCATGTAGGTCTCTTCGGCGTATTCTTCAGGCGCCTTGCCCCAGCTGGTGGTGACTATGTCTATCCAGGGCTGTTTTGCCGCCCATTCGTTCGCCGCGACTATGTCGGGGTCGTTCTCTATCTGGATAGAAACGATGAACGCATCCGGGCAAGCTTCGAGAACAGACGATGCGACGAGCGTACCGTGCCCGCCGTTGTCGAGAACCGGGTATGCGCTGTCGACCGGGTCGCGCTGCATCGAGATGGCGGCCACGTTGGTACCGGTAAACCACACGAGTTCGTTCTCTTTGAGGTTAGTCCACTTATCCTTGTCGGCTTCGTAATTGTCTGCATAGATGTCGCCGAAGGTAAGTTCGAATGCCGCTATCTCTTCTGAAAAGCCTTCAAGCCAGGTCGATGGGTGGTTCGTCTCGTCCGGTCTCGAAAACACCTCGTGATACGGGTTTATGCCTGTATCTATTATCGCCACCACGACGTGCGGCCTTGGCGCAAAGACCGGTTCCGGCATCTTTTCGTTATTTTTTTCCTCTTCTTTCCTGCTTCCTATGCAGCCGCTCATGATCGCCGCGATGAAAGCGATTGTTAGCGTTATCGCGAACAGTCTTCTCATTTTCATTCCTCCCGTATCGTCCTGTCGTTTATTATCATCATTCGTCATTTATCGTTCCGCCGACCCAGAACGGCTTTTTCTTACCCTGCTCCGAATCGAATATCTGTCCCCAGCCGCCTTCCGCATCCCTGTTCTCCTCGACGAACTGCATGGCATATTTCACCTTGGCATCCATGTTGTCCGCATAGGCGATGACGACCGCTTCGGGTATCTTCGGGGTCTTGGGCGAGCCCCATTCGTGCCTGCCGTGGTGTGAAAGCATTATGTGGCGCAGCCTCATATCGAGGGATTCCGGAATCTTCCCGCCCGCCATGCGCAGCCTGTGAATCCTGTCCGCTATGAAGTGCTCGCCCGAAACGAGGTGGCCTATGAGCCTGCCTTCGTCGGTAGTTTCTGTTATGATGCCGTAGGTGTATTCGGAGAATTTGCCTATGTCGTGAAGCAGCGCGCCAGCTACAACGAGGTCGCGGTCGAGTGTGGTGCTTGCGCTTTTGTAGTTGTCCATTATCCTGATGCACAGCTTTGCCACGCTCACCGAATGTTCGAGATTCCCGCCGATGTAGTTATGGTGCATCCTGAACGCCGAAGGGTAGTTGCGGTAGTTCTCGGCGAACTTGCGGTCTGAAAACAGGTCGTCCAAAAGCAGCTTTAGCGCGGAGTCCCGGATAGTGCCGACGAGTTCTGCCGCCTCGCGCATCAGTTGGTCGATGCGCTCCTGCGGCAGCGAATTAGTGAAATCCGACATTACGTATTCGCCGGGTGAGCAGCGCCTCAGCCCGCCGCTCTGCTCGTTTACCGACACCTCCAGCTTTTCGCGGTAATCGGAAACCTTGCCCCCCCTTACCTGTATAACGTCGCCTTCGGAGAAGCTTTCGTATAGCCGCACGAGCCGCTCCTTGTTGGCCCCGCCCCAATATTTGAGGGATATTTCACCTGTCTTGTCGGCGAGCGTTATCTCGAAAAACACGCCCTTCGCATAGTCTCGCGGCGGGTTCTTCGTTTTCACGGCGAAGAGGTCTTCCACGTTGTCTCCGGATACAAGTTCCTTTATGAACTGTTTTTTTCCGGCTGCGTCCGCAGGACCGGATGCAACGGCGGGACATGATGCCACCGAAATAGTTTTTGCCGTCGCCGTTTCGGCTGCCTTTTGCGGCGGCTGTCCTGTTTTTTGCGTTCCGGCAGGTGGGGCCGCAGCATCGTCAGGGTCACTCGCCGGTTTTCGTTTGAAGATCGGTTCTTCGTTTCCGTATTTGAAAAGGTCGCTCATCTTCTTTCACCCTCTCGATTAATCCGTTCTATAATTCCGGGGAGTTCTTTAATGTTTTGCAAATCGAATTCGGCCCCGGATTGCGCGGTCTTGCGGAATGCCCCGTAAGCCGCGTGCGCCGTTCGCATGCCGACCGCTTTTGCACCCGCGGTGTCCCGTTCAGGCCAGTCGCCGACCATCAGCGCCTCGTTTGCGGATATGCCAAGAATAGATAGCGCCCGTTCGAACGGCTCCCTTGACGGCTTCGTGCAACCCGTGTCGCACTTGGTAACCACGCATTCGAAGAACTCCGCTATCCCGAGGTGGTGAAGCCTCTGCCACGCCTTGAACCTTGGAGCATCGGTCACCACGGCAAGCTTTAGCCCCATACCCGTAAGCCGCACGAGGGTAGGCACTACGCCGGGAAATGGCGAGAGCAGGGCATCCTTGGCCCTGAGGTATGCGACAACGCCTGCGGCCGCAATGGACTCGGCCTTATCCGGCGCGATATCGGGCATCCGCTTTTGGATGAACGAGATGAAGGCGTCGTTCGACTCTATCCCGTGTTCGAGATAGTGGCCGAATATCTCTTCGCCAACCGCATCCACGTCGCCGTTTCCGAATTCGGCCCCAAACCCCATCATCGCGGCCGCGGCCTCCCTGCTGGCAACCATCTTCATGCGCATGAAATCCGCAAGCGTGTTGTCGAGGTCGAAGACAATTGTTTTTACCGTCATATTTTATCACCTATACTCCGTAGACTTTGTTAAGTTCCGGCGGTAGCACTTCCATCTCGCCCGCAAGCGCTTCCTTGAACAGCCCCGGTTTTTCCGTGTGGACCGGCATAACCCTCTTTGGCGCTATCTCGCGCACCATCTCGAGCAATTCGCTCCCGCATGCGTGGCCGGATGCGTGTATCTGCGTGTGCCTTAACCCGAAATGGGAAAACCAGTTCAACATCCTCTTCCAGTCAAGCTCCATCTCGAGGTCGAACGGCTCGCAGGATGATTTTATGTAGAGCGAGCCGGAGAGCGGCTTTATGTCGACCAGTTCCTGTATCGAGAAACTGTCGAGATACAGAACGTAATCCTCCGGGCGCTCGCGCATATCTTTCCAGCAGATGCAGTTGTCCTGCCCTATGAACTCCCGTTCCCACACGTCGTAATCCCGTTTCTTCTCGTCGGTGTCCGCATCGCCGCCTATCAGGCCGTAATCCTTCTTCTTGGCATAGACCGCAAGGTGCGGGTCCCTGCTTGGCACTACCTCCTTGCCAGACGCCAGAGAGCCGCTTTCCGCAAGCCGGTCCAGCAAAAACGCCTGCTTGAGGTTCACGGCCAGTTTTCTTTCGTTCCCTATCGCGGCGCGGTAGAAACTCATCAGCCGGTCGGTGTCGCGCACGGGGAATGTCGCGAACAGGTGATTTTTTCCAGCCTCCGCAATCGCCTGCGATATCCGCGTCTCCACATCGTCTTCGCTCAATCCCGGTTCTTCGTCGATGTTCGTCCCTTCGCAGATAAGCAGGTCCGGCTTCGATGAGGCGCACGCCTTGATGAATCTGCGGGTGCGCTCCGGCGATTTTCCGTGGAAGCGCAGGTCGCCTGTGTATGCTACCGCGGCGCCGTCGCATTCTATTAAAAATCCGCACGAGCCCGGAAGGCTGTGGTCGAGGGGCAAAAGCCTGCAGCGCATGCCGCCCGCATCGAATTCCCGCACGCCGTTCTCCTTTATGGGGTAGCTTCGCGCCTTCTTTTTGATATCCGGGTCTTTGCAGTGCTTTATCCGCGACATTGCGCCCTTCGAGTTTTCGTAGTATGAAAAACACTTCGTCGTCTTGACGAAGTCCGAGTGACTCCCGCTTCCGGTCTCGTCGAATACGGAGCAGATGTCGCGCGTTACCGGCGTCGAGTAGACGTTGCAGTCCTCGTGCAGGAAGTTCACGTAGCCCATGTGGTCCATGTGCGCGTGCGTGAGAAGAACGCCGTCGACTGCGGGTTTTGCGCTCGTCTCCCTTTTGTTGTGCCGGAGGTAGTCGTTGCGGTAAAGCCCCTTCATATCCGGGAGAAGCCCAAGCTCGAAGAAGTCGTTTAGCCCGTTCGACGTGCGCGGCTGTATGAACTCGGAGAAGTAGCGCCCGTGCTGCTTGAAACTCATACCGAAGTCGAGAAATATGCGCCCGCCCCGCCCCTCATCCTCGTCGCAAAGCAGTATCTTGTTGCCGCCTATCTCGCCCACGCCGCCATAAAAAGTCACGTCCGCCATGCCTTTGGAATAGGCAACCTGATTTATTGCTTTTTCCAAAAAAGCGGTTCAGAGGCAACCGGTGCAGACGTTGTGTGTCTCGTCGAAGCAGCCCGAACAGACGTGCCTTGCGCAAAGCGAGCAGGTGTATAGTTTCGCAGGTTCGCCGCATATCGCGCAGATGCCCATCGATTCCATGTCTATCCCGTCAAGTATTTATCTTCAACGGATATTAACCTTTTCGGTTAACATGGCTGGTAGTTACGAAATAAAGAGGGGGCACGCGAAGAACTACGACCTTAAGAAAGTCATGAAGGAGTGCTTTGGGGACGTGAAGGAAAAAGACGGAAAACTTCACGCGAGCTTTGGCGCGATACGGAACGCGTCTGCGTCTACGGACGGCAAAACGCTCGAGATCGACACCGAGATGGACAAGACCGTCTCCGCGGACGTTGCCGCCAAGACAGTTTCGGTCTGGAACGACTTCCTGCTAAAGACCACCGGATTTACCTCGAAGGAAAGACTGCAGAGGCTAAAGGCGAAAGCGAAGAAAGGGGAACTGTAAAAACCCCTATTCTTTGCAACCCTATTTCTGTTTTTCCTCTTTCCAGTTGAAGAGTTCCCTTAAGCGGGCGTGCAGTTCGTCAAGCGGGAGTTCGGTCACTATGAGCGGTATATTCTCGTATTCCGCGAGCTTGTGCGCGAGGATGTCGACGGACTCCGGCTTGTGATAAACAACTATCGACGGCTTCATCGGATGCACCCGCACCGCGATCATCGGGCTTCTGCCGTATCTTATGCCGGTGAAGACGAGCGCCCTTTCGGTCGACCAGCCGTATATCTGAATGTAGTCGGTGCTGTTGAGGCCCGCTATCGCCTTTATGCTGTCTATCAATGTGAAGCCGTGGATGTGCCTCTTGTCGAGTTCGTCCTCGGCGACCAGGACCTGTCCGTCTATCGCCTTCACGAATTCGCGTGCGGGTATCGAGACCGGGTATTCCCGTATGTCCATTATCCCGCGGTTCGTCTTCATCATGGACGTGTATTTGTGGATGACGCGTGCGCCGTGCGCCTCGTCAAGCTCCATCAACGCGGTTATCAGCTTTCTTATGGTGGCAACGCCGGGCGAGCGCCTTCTCTCGGATTCGTAGTCGCTTATAACAGACGGCGAGACCGCAAGGTGCCGCGCAAGTTCTGTTTGTGAGATCGAAAACGATTCACGCCACTTCTTTATGGTCGCCCCCGGCTGCGGCGAGAGCGTTATCTCGCCCGCTATCTTCTCTGCCAGCATATCTTTCATGTCCCGATTGTCGCCAAAATTCATAGAATCACCTGTTCGATTGCATTAATCCTGCGTAACCCCTGCCGGTGGCCGGCAAGCCCCGTCTTTTCATTTGCCGAATTGGGTCGGTTTTATCGGGTTCATTATACTGTTGAGATATATAAATTTGACCCATTGACGATTTCGGGTTCGGCGGGATGCTAAAAATTGGCAGTAACGCGAGCAATGCGGCAAATTTTGGAAGCGCGTAAGAAACGCAAAATAGGAATGCAAAAAAAGAGGTATGCCACAAAAGATGATGCGTGTTTCACCAAGCGGGTCAAACGAAAACCGCATTTTCATAGTTGACTACTATCTCGGCCGCAACAGTCCATATCGTCAGCATGTCCGGATGGATGGAGATGCTCTTGTCGCATAGGGAATCGACGCTTGAGTGGAAATCGCCGCTCGGGAAGCCGCCTATGACGCAGCAGACGTTTTTATCCGCAAATCCCTCTTCGGTAGCCATTTTCGAAAAAAGGTCTGCAAGGCGGGTTTGCTTTGCCTTTGGCGAAAACGCTATCGTCGTATCCGCAAGCGCCCTTGCAAGCGCCCTCTCCGCGGTCACGCCCTTTTCGATCTGCATAAGCGGCTCTTCTTTTGGCACAGCGCCGTTCTTGAACAGTTGTTCTATCAACCCTGCGAACCTGCTGTAGCCGCGCGGTATGCGCGTTTCGGGGTTTACGGTTATTAATTCATCGTTGCGCGTGTGTATCATCACCCGAAGCCCGCCGTGCTTGTTGAGTATCGATTCAAGGCAGGTCACAAGGAAGAAATGCACCATATCCGGCCGCCCTCGCCGCTGCCCGTCCGGGAAATTGTTTAACGCCGAGTGGTGCAGGCTTGCATCGAGCAGCATATCGCTCGCCTTCTTGCCGGTTCGCTTTGCCGCAGCGACTACGCTTGGATGGCCGGTGAGTTTCTGCGGTATGAGTTCGAGTTCGCTTTCGGCTAAGAGCAATGTCAACATGTTCGCACCTTTTTGTTATCTAAGTTATTATATCTTCGAGCTTTCCAAGGTCTCTTGCCCTCTTTATCTCTTGTGCGATGCGCCTGCCCGTGGAAAGGCCGGGCTCTATGAACTCGCTGTAGGGCGAGCCGTTTATGTAGGGGTTTGTTCCGGCGACTATCCTTGCGCTTATCTCGAAGACCTTGAACTCCAGCTGGTCGGTCACCACGGTTTCAAGACAGAACGGCCCCAGCATGCCGCCGAAAAGCTCAAGCGACTTCTCGACGACGCGTTCCCCCATCTCAAATACCTTGGGAAGAAGCGATTCGCGCAGGACTATCGGTATGTTTCCGGTGACTACGAAGGTCGGGGTTATTCCCACCTCTTCGAGTTCCTTTATCGAGCCGAGCCGGTTCGCCTCGTCTATGTTCGTCTCGTCGCGCCTGTCCATCGAGAGCATCTGCAGCGCGCCTTTGGAGAGTTTGTAGCCCTCTTGCGCTATCGGCGAGTAAAAGTAGTGAATATAATACCGTGTGCCAAGGACGAATTCCTGTATCGTGTATTCCTGTTCGTGGTTTATCTTGCGCTGGAACTCATGGTAGTTCTTTGCGATGAAGAACCCCCGGCCGCCCTTTGCCCCCTGATACTTTACGATGACCGGCTTCGTTATGTCCCGCGGGTCATTTATCCCTTCGGGCATCGTGAGGCCAGCGCTCTCGAGCCACACCCTCTCCGCCTTGCGGTCGCTCTCCCACTCCAACACCTTGCGGTTGCCGAACGTAGGAAGCCCCAGCGCCTCGAACTGTTTTGTCCCCAGATATTCGACGAACGAGCCGTGCGGTATGAGAATGACGTTTCTCTTCGCAAGCTCCTCTACGTGATTGGGGATGTCCTTATACGAATCGACCGCGAAGAACTCGTCCGGTTTTGCGAGAGGAAAGGCGTCGTATAACCGTGGCGGTTTGCCGACGCAGATGCCCAGCGTCTTGAATCCTTCCATCCGGGCGCCGTGGAATATCTGCAAACTCGAATGTGAGCATACCGTCGCTATGGTAAGGTTGTCTTTGTCATAACCCGCAAGCATGTCCTTTACGTTAAAACTCATGTTATCACCTAACATACTTGCAGTAACGGAATGTTTGCATGGGTTTTATTACTTTCTATGGTCGATAATGACGGGACACCGGCAAAAATGAGCCACTATAGATGAAATGTGCATAAAAATTGATAAAATATGAAAGATTTGACTGCGGCGCCTACCTGCGTTTTCTGAGCATTACGAGTGCCGCCGCGGCGGCAAGCGGCGCGATTGCGCCAAAGCCCGGAGTGCTGCCGCCTTCATCCCCGCCGGCGGTCCCCTTTCCCCCGGTGACCGTCACCATACAGGTGTCCACGGACCATCCGCCAAGATTATCGACCACCCTTAGAGTTACCTCGTAAGTGCCAGGCGTAGAGAACTTATGCGTCACGTCTATACCATCATCGTCCCACCCGCCGTCTGACTCGAAATCCCAGTCGTAACTGGCTATCTCGCCGGTAGAGCCGGTCGTTGAGGATGAGCCGGCAAACTGCACCTCGCTTCCGGCGGCCGCGCTTTTATCGGGGCCGGCATTGGCGATTGGCGGTTCGTAGCTTTCGGCTGTCGAAAAGGTGAGCGACGCGTCGTTAGTCACATCGTCGTCCCCGACGCCGGTGGTCAGGTATCCGGAACCGGATGCGGTGACACTGTCGCCTGTAAGGGCATTTGTGGAAAGATCGTATATGCCCATGTAACTTGCCCCCGGATGCGGCCCCGGAACGATATCTTCGCCTGCCGCGGCAGCGCCGTCCTTGCCCCCGCCGTTTGCCCCGCTTATGTCGGCAAGTTCGTCGGAGCCGCTCGCCTCCCAGGGATTCTCCGTCGTGAAGGCATCCTTCTCGCAGAGGGTTATGGCGATTTCGACCTTGGTGGACGTGAGCGTGAATGTATGCGCCGTATCGGCAGCCCATACGTCGGACTCGGTCACATCTTCGCTTCTTTGCCACACCCAGTCTTTTCCATCTTCCTTTACGCCTACGAATAATACCAGTCCGCCTCGTTGAACTGGTCTGTAATACCAAGCTGCGGCACGCCGGGGTCGACCTCGTCGATATGCGTTATGGTGCCGACGGTTATCACCAGTTCGACCTGCGCCGTCTGTGCGAAGGCAGCGGGCATGTTCAGCCCTATAATCAGCGAAATAAAAACGACTTCCGCAAGCAGCCCGCCTGCGCAAACATCTGTTTTTGTCATGATATCTCTATTTCAATTGTATAGCTTAATATATAAGCCTTGTTTTAGATATAAGGCAAGACGGGGTGCAAAAGATCGGCTTCCCGCCGCAAGGGTATAAAATATATACGGGTATAAAATATATATTTCTCTTTGCAATCGGTAATCTGTGACCACCATGAAAAAACCTGCGAAACTTTCACAAGCAAGAAACTTCTTTCCGAACTTCCCGGTTGCGCTCGTATCAGTCGGCGACAACATAATCTCGATAGGCCTCGTGCATATCTTCTCGTTCGAGCCCCACATAATCGGCATAGGCGTAAGACGCGAGCGCCACTCCTACGGCCTCATAAAAGAATTGGGCGAGTTCGCAGTAAATATTCCGACATCCGATATGGTCGATGCGGTGAACGGCTGCGGCAGGACGAGCGGGCGCGACACCGACAAGTTCGAAAAGTTCGGTCTTACGCGAATGGATGCGAAGGAGATAAAATCCAAGCTCGTCGCCGAATGCCCGGTCAATATCGAATGCAGGGTCGTCAAAGAAGTAGAATTCGACGACGAAGGCGCACGCGGAACCCACCCCTGGTTCTTTGGCGAGGTGGTTGCGGTGCATGCGGAAGAGGGATACGACACAGAGCGGGCGCTGCTTTACTGGAACGGCAAATACAGGCGCGAAGGGGAAATAGTGGGCAAAAGAGAATAGGGCCGCTTCGTTTAATTTGCGGCGTTCAGTTTCCGATGATATGAACTGTATGTGCTGTGTGGCACGATTCCTAAAAATCAACCTTGCTCTCGCTAATCCGACTCGTTTTTGTCCTAATTTACGTCCCTTAACTGTTGGTATGCCCAGA
>PGXE01000012.1 GCA_002838935.1 Thermoplasmata archaeon HGW-Thermoplasmata-1
CGCGACAGCGGAAGCTACCGGATAACGGGATACCACCTTGAAGACAAAACGCGCCCGGGTCGATCCGGTTTTTGATGGCTGGCGCAAAGATGCCAAAAAGACAACAAGGTTTTTTAACGAATCTCTTATTTTGTAGCCAGTGATTAAAATGAAAAAACTAATCGCATTGCTAATAATAGGCCTTTTTGCATTTGGCGCGTTTGCAGGGTGCGTCGGCAGCGGCGACGATTCCAACGTCTCCGACACGATGACATCCACCTCGGCCCCATCGGCGACCGGTTCCAACAAGACCCCGCAACTGACCACCCTGATAGACACGGATTGGACCGTGGCCACCACCACTCCCAGTGTGTTCGTGGTGGACGATGACATCGGTGACTGGTCGCTGCCTTCGGGCGTGGTTCGGATGTGGGTCAACATCACCCTTTTCTCAGAGGGAGCCACCGTGTTCGCGTCCAACGGGGCCTACCAGGGTCCGGGCCAGACGTATCAGGAGAACTACGATCAGGATGCGTTCAACGGAGGCAATACTGACTTCGTCGTTGGAAACCCGCCAGCCGGAGACTGGTATGCCCTGTACCGGCACGCGACCCAGGAGCCCGCCAGTTCGGCGACGGGGCACCTCACGGTCACGATCCTCGCCTGACCGTCACCAATCGTACTTCTCTTCGGGTCGGATCCATTTCTGCAGCGGGTCCTCCTTTAGGTCCACGTCGTGCTCGAACCGGAGCAGCCCCAGCACCGCGTCGGCGGCGTGCTGCAAGGCAGCGAGGGCGGCGAGTTCGAAACATTCGTTCTCGACGGCCCCAATTTCAAAAAGCGCATCGTAATCGACGAAGCGAAAAAGGACTGGCACCGCGACAGCGGATTACGAATACTTAAAACATCTGCCGCCATACATTCTAATGAGGCGAATCATAATGCCCGAAAAAGAAGATATCGCGCCCCACGTTGAAGAATTAGCACGGGTGCTTGGAGAAAAAGTAGGCCGGGACGTTACGAAAGAGGAACTGGAAGAACAGCTTTTAAAGTTCCTGGATTACGGGGTGCCGATCGATCAGGCGAAAAGAACGCTTGCGCGGCACTACGGGGTAAACATTCCTCAAGGAGAAACCGCTTCGAGGCCAATCGGCTCGAGGACGCTTCTCTCCGACGTAAGGGACGGGGATTCCAAATTGAACCTGCTTGTCCGGGTCATAAGCGTAAACCCCAAGGAGATAACTGTCAAGGGCGAGAAAAAGACCATATTCTACGGCTTTCTTGGCGACGAGTCGGCAAGCACGGGCTTCACGGCCTGGAAGGATTTCGAACTCGAAAAGGGGGACGTCGTCAGGATAGGAAACGCCTATGCGAGGGGCTGGCAGGAAAAGATAGACATCAGCCTTGGCGACTATACGCGGATAATGAAGGTCGATCCTTCGGAACTGCCAAGGCATCCCGCCGCGATGAACGCCTGCAAGGTGTCCGGTCTTTCCGCAGGTCTTTCCGGCGTCGAGTTGGCGACGAGGATACTCTCAGTCGAGGGGCGTGAAGTGACGGCAAGAGGGGAGCAGAAAACCGTGTTTTCCGGCATAATGGGAGACGAGACCGGAAAGGTCAGGTTCACGGCCTGGCATGACTTCGGTATAAAAGAGGGGGACGTGGTGAGGATATCGGGTGCCTATGTCAAGGACTGGCGGGGCGTGCCGCAGCTTGTTTTCGATGAAAACTCGACTCTCGAAAAGCTGGATGGCGACGCGCTGCCTGAAGCCGACATACTAGACGAAGGCAACGTCACGACCCTTGCGCAGCTCGTCGAGAGGAAAGGGGCTACGGACGTCGTCGTAAACGCAACGCTGATAGAGGTGCGGCCCGGCTCTGGCCTGGTGTTCCGCTGCCCGGAATGCAACAGGGTGCTGCAGAAGGGAACCTGCAGGCTTCACGACAAGGTCACCGGTACGCCCGACCTCAGGATAAAGGCTGTTCTTGATGACGGCGAAGAGAACATAAGCGCCGTCTTTGGAAGGGAGATAACGGAAGCGCTGCTTGGCAAGAGCATGGCCGAGTGTATGGAAGAGGCAAGGGAATCGATGGACTACGAGGTCGTGGAAAGCGAACTAAAGGCCAGACTGGTGGGCGAACCGATGCGGGTGCGCGGCAACGCAATCAACGACGACTACGGGGTCATGCTTCTTGCACAGGAAGCAAAAAGGCTCACGGTCGACATAATAAGTGAAGCGGACAAACTGGCGCAGGAGATGATATAGATGATAAGAAGAGAGACCGCAAAAAGGGTATTTGCCGGCGAATACAACGCATCCCGCATCGAAATGAAGGATGAAGGGGAGGGATCTCCGTCATACGTTCTCACCCCTCTTGGCGAAAAGGTCAACCGCATATTCATAGTCGGGGTATTGACAGACGTCGAACCTGTCGGCGAGAGCGGCGAGCTTTACAGGGCGCGGATTTCCGACCCGACCGGCGTATTTTCCCTTTATTCGGGGCAATACCAGGCCGAAGTGACGGATGCGCTCTCCTCGATAGAGCCTCCGGCATACGTGGCCGTCGTCGGAAAATCCAGAGTGTATGAACCTGAACCGGGGCAGATCTACGTCAGCGTGCGCCCCGAGGCAGTCCGGGTCGTAGATGAAAATCTAAGGAACTACTGGGTGCTTGAGACCTGCAAGCTCACGAAAAAGAGGCTTGGCGCGATGAGGGAAGCGGCGCTCATGGAGAGCCCTTCGGTAGAAGAGATGGTAAAGCTATCCTACTCCCCCGAACTCGCGGCAAACGCGTGCAAGGCAGTCGAATGCTACGACGAACTCGACCTTGGCTACTACAACTCCATGCTCGCCGACGCCATAAACTACCTCTCCCCGAACGCACAGATAGAGAATCTGAAGCGGGACGAACGCATCGTCATACGGCAGCCTATCGACCGCAAGAAAAACGATGCGGCACCTATCGGCCACCCGGAAACTTTTGAGGAATCCGGGACGGAGCCGACAAAGGAACAGCTGCCTGCCGCCGCCCCGGTAACCCCGGATAACGAAGCCGAGGAAACGAGGATTTTATCCATCATAAGCGAGCTTGGCGGAGAGCGCGGAGCGGCATGGGACGAGGTCGTCGAACGCGGCATGGACGGCGGACTCGACCGGTTTGCCGTGGAAGAGGTGCTTACGTCGCTAATGGACAAGGGCCTCATATACGAACCGACGCTTGGCCGGCTCAGGCGGGCTTAAAAAACTCTTTTCAAAAATCAGACATTTTCATAAAAAAGCCAAATTTCCCTCACGCCCCGCCCACGTGAAGGTCTATTACGAACATGCCGGTCTTGAGCCGCGAAACCTCTTCTTCGGAAAGCGTCCTCTTCGACGCCTTGTCGCTTATGACCGCGCTGTTCCCAAACGGGTCGTCTATCGAAAGCGTGACCTTTTCGCAGCCCTCTTTTACAGCATCTATGCGGGAGAGCATGTCGCGGATAGCGCCAAGCTCCTCTTCGCCGGCCGCGTCCCGCTCAAGCTGGACGAGAACCTTTTTCACACGTTCCAGAACTCCCTCCACGTTTGATACGAACGATTCGCTCATCGGCCCCGGCTCTATCAGTATACCTAGCTCCGGTATCCTGACAGTTCCGCTAGTCGAGCGTACGACCCGCACAGACATGTCGTCAGGCGAATCGACGATCATCTCGTAGCGCATCGGCTCCTTCTGCTGCGTTATCATGATATCCGTATACCGGTAGTCGCATTTGCCGCAGGATATCGTCACCTGAAGGGTTTCGCCAAAATAGGGCAGTTCCAGAACGTTCGTCCTGTAATCGAGTGGTTTATTGGAACAGACCGGACAATTCATGTCCAGTGTCATGTGGGGCAAGATCAGCCCTCTTAGGAAAAAGCGCCGCGCACCTTGTGCCGGTCGACCTTCACGCAGGTGGGCGTTATTATCATCATCGACTTGCCAAGGCCCGCTATGTCGCCGTTGATCTCGCTCACGAGTTTCTTGAGGTCGCTTGTCACGCGCTTGAGTATTATCTCGTCTGTCGATATCGGCGTGAAGTCCAGCAGCACCATGTTGCCGTTATAGACGTAGCTTGCTATCTCGCGGAGGTCTTCATAGCGCTGTATCTCGGCGACGCGCACGTACATCGACGCAGGCTCGTCCATCTTCTGCTCCTCGACGTATTCGCCAAGGTCGATATATTCGTCGTCGCGCATGCGGCGTAACGGTTGTGCGGTCTTCGAGCGCTGCGGGGTCTGCTGTCCGAACAACTTGTCCTTGAATCCCATGTTATTCCCTCTTTGCCTTTTAAGGTGGTAAATGAATTAACGCTTATAAGTTTTGGCTTTATTGAAAGGAAGCCCTTTATTAAACTACGGAATATTCCTCTTTGAAAGGTGAGTCCCATGAGCGAAGAAACGGCAGACGCCGCAATCGAGAACGAGGTTGCCGACAAAACGACTGACGAACCGATGTACCTGCGCCAGCCGATAGTCTCCGTGTTAGGGCACGTCGACCACGGGAAAACGTCCGTTCTCGACAGGATACGCGGGTCTACCGTGGTGGCAAGGGAAGCGGGCGCGATAACCCAGCACATAGGCGCAACCGAGGTTCCGATGGAAACCATAAACGAGATGTGCTCGATTAGCGGTGACAAGGCGTTCCACCTCCCCGGACTTCTATTCATAGACACGCCCGGCCACGAGGCGTTCACCACGCTTCGCGCGCGGGGCGGCGCGCTTGCCGACATCGCCATACTCGTCGTCGATATAAACGAAGGCTTCAAGCCGCAGACCGTCGAGGCGCTCAATATCCTAAAAAGATGCAGGACGCCGTTTGTCGTGGCCGCAAACAAGATAGACCTCGTCGGCAACTGGAAGCAGACAAAAGGCCCCATATCGAAGAGGTTCTCGCAGCAGGATTCGGTCACGCAGTCGCTTTTCGAGGAGAAGATGTACGAGGTGATTGGAAAGCTCTTCGACCTCGGCATGCAGTGCGAGCGATACGACAGGATAAAGGACTTCAGGAAGAACGTGGCGATAGTGCCCATCTGCGCCAGGAGCGGCGAAGGGATGCCCGAAATGCTCATGGTGCTAGTCGGGCTCGCGCAGCGTTTTCTCGAAGACAATCTCTCGACCTCTGAAACGGGTCCGGCCGCAGGCACTGTGCTGGAGGTCAAGGAGATACGCGGACTTGGAACTACGCTTGACGCAATCATATACAACGGCACGCTAAAGGCATCGGATACTGTCGTAATCGGCGCAAAGAAAAAACCGGTCGTCACGACCATACGCGCGCTGCTAAAGCCAAAGCCCCTCGACGAGATAAGGGACCCGAAGGAAACCTTCAGCAACGTTCCCGAGGTCCACGCAGCAGCCGGCATACGCATAACCGCGCCGAATCTCGAAGGAGTCTATTCCGGCGCGCCGCTAAGGGTGGTGCGGGGGAATCTTGACGAAGTGCTTGCGGAGGTGGCGGAAGAATCCGAGATAAACATACCCCTTGGCGACGACGGCATAGTGCTAAAGGCGGATACCTTGGGCTCGCTTGAAGCGATAGCCGGCGAACTCGGGGACCGGGGCATAGAGGTAAGGCTTGCCGACGTGGGCGACGTTTCCAAACGCGACGTCATAGAGGCCGCAACCCACGCCGACCCGCTCAAGCGGGTGCTGCTCGCATTCAACGTAAAGGTCCTGCCCGATGCGCAGGAGGAGGCGGACGCTGCCGGAATGCCGGTAATGACAGACCGCGTCATCTACTCGCTTCTCGAAACTTACGACGACTGGGTGAAGAAAACAAAAGACGAACTCGACAGGTCGCAGCGCGAGACCTTCGTCCATCCCGGAATGATACGCTACCTGCCGGGATGCACTTTCAGGGTTAACCATCCTGCCGTAATCGGCGTTCGCATACTCGCAGGCAGGATAAGGTCCGGGCAGAAACTCATGCGCGACGACGGCAAGACGGTGGGCACCATAAAATCGATACAGGTCGAAAAGAAGACCATCGCCGAAGCCATAAACGGGCAGGAGGCGGCGATAGCGATAGACGGCGCGACGGTCGGGCGGCAGATATCGGAAGAGGATATACTCTACGTCGAACTGCCGGAAGGCGACGCGAAGATCCTCTTGAAGATGGACAAGCTTTCATCCGATGAAAAGGAAGTGCTGGAAAGGGTTTGCGAGCTAAAGCGCAAGGCG
The DNA here is from genome assembly GCA_002838935.1 of Thermoplasmata archaeon HGW-Thermoplasmata-1. GTDB lineage: Archaea > Thermoplasmatota > E2. The sequence continues at coordinate 6,180 of PGXE01000012.1, forward strand.
GACAAATTCTGGGCGATGTGAGACAGCTCTTTTTTAATGCCCGTCCAGAGGGACTTCGTGCCCGTTCTTTTCAGCCTTGCCAAGCGGTCCGGCCTCATTTTTGAGCGCGTCCACCCTGTCAAGCCGCTCCCACGTGAAGTCCGGGTCTTCCCGCCCGAAGTGGCCGTACGCCGCGGTCTTGCGGTAGATGGGCCTTCTTAGATCAAGCGTGCGTATTATGTCGGCAGGTTTTAGCGGGAAATGTTTTCTTATGAGCGCCTCGATTCTCGGCTTCGGGATGCGGTTTGTGCCAAAACAGTGCACGAGCACGGAAACCGGCTCCGCGACCCCTATCGCATAGGCAAGCTGGACTTCGCACTTGTCTGCAAGCCCTGCCGCGACCACGTTCTTTGCTATATACCTTGCCGCGTAGGCCGCGCTGCGGTCCACCTTGGAGGGGTCCTTTCCCGAGAATGCGCCGCCGCCGTGAGAGCCGTGGCCGCCGTAGGTATCCACTATTATCTTCCTGCCAGTAAGCCCGCAATCCCCGACCGGCCCGCCTATGACGAACCTGCCTGTCGGGTTTACGTGGTAAACGGTCTTGTCGTCGAGCCACTTCCCGCAGACCGGCTTTATGACCTTCTCCATCATGTCGCGGCGTATCTGCTCCTGCGTTGCGTCCGCCGCATGCTGGGTCGAGAGCACGACCGCTTCGGCGCGAACAGGCCGCCCGTGGTCGTATTCGATGGTCACCTGCGACTTTGCGTCCGGGCGTAGATAGGGCAATTCGCCGCTTCTTCTGACCGACGCGAGTTTTTGCAGTATCCTGTGGGCAAGCATTATCGGAAGGGGCATGTATTCGGGAGTCTCGTTGCATGCGTAGCCGAACATGATGCCCTGGTCGCCTGCGCCCTGCTCCTTGTTCTTCGAGTCGTCCCCGGTAACGCCCATGCTGATGTCGGAAGACTGTTCGCTTATGGAAACGAGGACCCCGCAGGTGCTGCCGTCAAAGCCGTACTCCGGACAGTCGTAGCCTATCGAGCGTATGGTCTCGCGGACTATGTTCTGTATCTCTACGTAGGCGGTGGTCGTGAGCTCGCCTGCCACCACGACAAAGCCGGTCTTGGCAAGGCATTCTATCGCAACGCGGGCGTAAGGGTCCTGCTCGTAGACTGCATCGAGGATGGCATCGGATATCTGGTCGCACATCTTGTCCGGATGGCCTTCTGAAACGGATTCGCTTGTAAAGAGGTATTTTTCCATGTTCAACATATCACCGAGTTTAGGGTATATCGCGTTATATATCGCATTCGCTCTCGCATTTATATTTGAGATGGCATGAATTAATATTAATCTATCGCATTTGATAATCATTCGCGAAAAATGAGCGAGCCGTGTTTTAGGGCAGGGTATTTTATCCTAATCGCATATTAAGCGACAATGACCGAATGCGGCGCAGCCTGGGACGATGAATACGCCAAGAAGGGGGCGATATGGAGAGGCAGGACGCATCCGCTTCCCGAGCTTCCTGCAGGTTCGGCAGTTCTCGAACTGGGGTGCGGCAACGGCAAAACCCTTTCCGCCATGATGTCGCGCGGCTGGCGGGTGCGGGGGATAGACTGCTCGCAGGAGGCGATACGGCTTGCGGAAGAAAACGTAAGACGCCGCACGGGCGATGTGCGACTCGCGGTCTGCGATGCCGGGAATCTGCCGTTTTCTGACTCGGAATTCGATGCCGTGTTCGCATTTCACGTAATCGGCCACGCATATTCAAGCGCGCGGCTTGCCATCGCAAGAGAGGCGTATAGGGTCCTGCGGCCGGGCGGCCTGTTGTTCTTCAGGGAATTCTCCAGAGGCGACATGCGATTTGACCCTTCGCCCCCACAACCGGAAGATGGAACGCTCCGTCGGCAGTCCGGCATAATATGCCACTATTTCACCAGGGGCGAAGTTTTGTCCCTTTTTGAGGCCGCCGGATTCAGGGTCCGCGAGGCCTGCCTGGAAGGATGGGAAATGAAAACGGGAAAGGGCGAGGTTTCGCGGCGAGAGGAGATTGCCGCTATTCTGGAAAAACCGCAACCCCTGCCTTGATTACGGCACTACAGCCTGCCGGCGGCCCTGTGGGACAGGTGCAGGAAAAACATACAAAAAGCGGATTGACAATATCGTGCCGGTGACTGCATGAAGATATCGACGGACGGCGACACGGTATTCGCATTTTTCGAAGACGGCGAGGACGTGATCAACAATTACGAACGGCTTGCGGAGGAGTGCGGGGTTGATAACGCAGTCGTGCTCTCCGGCATAGGAATGTTGCGCGATGCGAAAATAGGATACTACAAGAAAAACGATGCCGGAAAGTGGGATTACGAATGGAAGGTTTTCGAGAATGAGATGGAACTTGTCTCGACGAGCGGAAATATAACCACTGGCGAAAACGGAAAACGGGTGATCCACCTCCACGCGGCACTTGCCGGTAAAGACCATAAGTTGCACGGCGGGCACCTTGGCGGCGGAACGGTCTGTGTGAAAAATGAGGTTTATCTGAAGAAACTGCAGTCATTGCGATAAACGAAACGCTCTTTTGCGCGCCGCCTCACTCAACGGAATGGTGTCGGTGACGACCAGCTCATCCATCGCAGAATTCTCGATGCGCTTGATCGCCGGGCGATATCTTGAAAAATAGATATTACAGGATGGGCCCGCCCGAATTTGAATCGGAGTCTCTAGCTCCCAAAGCTAGAAGGATGGACCAAGCTACCCCACGGGCCCACGAGTGAATTTTCTTGAAAATTCACGACTGCGTGCGCAAACTCGTGTTTTTGCGCACTGTCCGCAAACGATGTTTGCGGGGCAAGACGCGCGAACGGAGGTGAGTGCACCAGCGGCGAGCAAAATTCCAAATGGAATTTGCGAGAGTCATCAGACCGCTCAATCGTGGAATTAAGGGCGCAGTTAAAAAACTTTCTTAAAATAAACCCCGATTACACCTGCGTGTCAAAAGAAGCGGGCGACGGCGTTGATTCTTCAAAGGAGGAAAACGCTCTCGCGATCGAAAAAACAGGAATAACCCCGATAACCCCGACCAAACCGGCTGTTCCTTTCTGGCGAAGGTCGCTTGGCATCGCCGTCCTCGTGCTTGCCGTAGGCTACACTGTAATCATGCCTGTTGCCGAGTTCCTGATATCGCTCCTTCGCGGCGGCTCGCAAAGCTACGACGTAACGACCGGCGTAATCCTGTTCTCGATGATTGCGAACACCCTGATAATGGTCGGATGCCCGCTCGCCTTTTTATGGCTGGGCCGCGGCCTGCCGCCTTTTTCCGGTTTCCGGGAACTTGGTTTTGGAATTGACAAAAAAACAGTCGGGAATGCGGGGTTCGGCCTGCTTGCCGGAACAGGTTTTCTGTTCTCGATATATATCATATTCGCGCTTGCCGTTTCGCTTGGCTACGTTTTGCCAAAGAACCCTCTCGCCGACTCCCTGGTGGAATCCTTGAGCCTGCCCCTTGCCCTCATCATATCCATACTCGCCGCCTTTAGCGAGGAGACGTTCTTTCGCGGATTTCTGCAGCCGCGCATCGGAATCGCGGGCTCTTCGATTCTCTTTGGCATAGCGCACATCTCCTACGGCACCTACCTGCAGGTCGCAATACCGTTCCTGCTCGGCCTCGCCATGGCGTTTCTGTACAAGCGGACGGGAAGCATCTACGCACCCGTGGCCGCGCACTTCGCATTCAACTTTGTTCAGATGGCGCTCGCGCTTTATGCAGGCGATCTCGTGGCCTGACCTTTCTGGCCGTATCAGCCACACGAACGTTTTAACTTTAAAAACGATTACAACCTTGATTAGCATGGCATCGAACATACCAAAAGACCATCCGCGCTACCTCTCGCTGATGACGCGCGAGCGCATGGCCGACGCGCTAAAACGGGGGCTCATCCACGAAACCGGCCTGATAGCCCACGGCAGGGGGGAGGCCTTCGACTACCTGTTAGGCGAAAAGACTCCTGATGTCGCGGACGAGGCCGCAAGGGTCGCAGCCGCGCACCTTCTCCTTGCGAAGAACCCGGTCATCTCCATGAACGGAAACGACGTGGCGCTTGCCGCGGCCGAGGCTGTCGAACTGGCTGGAGCAGTAAACGCGAAGATAGAGGTCAATCTTTTCCACAGGTCACCGGAGAGGGTGTCGCGTCTTGTCCGGGAGCTTGAAGCCGCAGGAGGAAAAGGCGTGCTTGGCGAGAACCCCGATGCGCTCGTTTCGGGACTCTCGCACGACCGCGCTATGTGCACGACGGATGGAATCCATTCCGCGGACGTCGTGCTTGTGCCGCTCGAGGACGGCGACCGGTGCAAGGCGCTCCTGAAGATGGGAAAGACAGTGATAGCAATAGACTTAAATCCCCTATCTAGAACCGCAAGGGGTGCGACTGTCACGATAGTCGACAACATCGTGCGCGCAATACCTAACATGACAAGACACGCTAAAATTCTTAGTCGGGTTGATCGCGAAACGCTTCTTGAAATAACGCATGCATGGGACAACGAAGAAGGCCTTCGCAGGGTGATGGAAATCATGGTTCAACACCTCTCGCAGGCCTCTTTCCCATAATCCTTCGATAAAGCACTTTTTTAAACGGGGATGCAATTCTGCAGCATGAAAGCGAGTGATAAAATGGAGTGCTACCGGACACACTATTCCACAGAAGTGACGACTGCCCAACACGGCTGCGAGATAACAGTTGCAGGCTGGGTTCAGGATATAAGGGAGATGGGTTCCATCGCGTTTCTCATACTGCGCGACCGCATGGGGACGCTGCAGGTGACGATGCTGAAAAAGAAGCTCGACCCGGAACTCTTCAAAAAGCTCTGCGGACTCAACCGCGAGTCGGTGATAGCGGTACGCGGAACCTGCAAGCCCTCCGACAAGGCGAGGAACGGCTACGAGGTGATACCAGAAGAGGTTGAGATACTCTCGGAAGCCGGCACTCCCCTCCCGATGGGTGTCGTGGACAAGGTGGGCGTGGACCTCGACACGAGGCTCGACAACCGATTCATAGACCTGCGAAAGGAGGAGGTACAGGCCATCTTCAAGATACGCAACCGCGTTATCGAGGCGGCACACGGATACCTTCGCGGCAACGGCTTCATAGAGATGCACTCCCCCAACATAATAGGCGCGTCGAGCGAGGGGGGCACGGACCTATTCGCCGTGCAGTATTTCGAAAAGCAGGCGTTTCTCTCGCAGTCGCCGCAGCTTTACAAGCAGACGATGATGGCGACCGGCTTTGATCGGGTATACGAGATAGCCAAGTATTTCAGGGCCGAACAGCACAACACGCGCCGCCACCTCAACGAGTCGACGGCAATAGACCTCGAGATGGCCTTTGTGAGAAGCGAGGAGGACGTCATGGGAACCCTCGAAAGGCTCATCCGCCACATCTGGGATCACGTTGCGGACAACTGCACAGATGAGCTCTCGCTCCTTGGCGTTTCGATAACCGTTCCCTCGCTCCCTATGCGGCGCGTCACCTACGACGAAGCCGTGGAGAGGCTTGCGAAAAGCGGCGTCGATATAAAGTGGGGAGACGACATCGGGACCGAAGCCGAGAAACTGCTTGGCGACCTTATGCAAAAAGAGGGGTGCGAGTTCTACTTCATCACGAAGTATCCTCTCGAGGCAAAGCCATTCTACGCCATGCCGGAGAACGGAATGGCCGACGACCGCTACGCGCGCGCGTTTGACCTCGAACTCAACGGAGTCGAGATAACGAGCGGCGCCCAGCGCATCCATGACGTAAAGCTTCTCGAAGAGAGGATAACCGCTAAAGGGCTCAAGCCCTCCGACTTCGAAGGCTACCTCAAAGCGTTCCGTTACGGAATGCCGCCGCACGGGGGTTTTGGACTTGGCATCGAGCGCATAGTGATGAATATGCTCGGCATCCAGAACATAAGGGAGTGCACGCTGTTCCCGAGGGATAGGATGAGGATTTCCCCCTGAATTTTTTCATAAAATATTCCCAAAACAATATCCGTCTTGCTCTGTTTTTCTGAACTTCCCAAATAGGGCATTAAGCGCAAGATAAATATTTTTGAAAAGATTCGCCTTTCGAATCAGGCAGTTTCGAGCATGCTGAAAACGGCAAGCTTGGCAGTCGCAACCGCTTCGCCGAGTTTTTCGACCTCCGGCCCTCCGCCCTGCGCCATATCCGGCCTTCCGCCGCCTCCGCCGCCCATGACGCGCGACGCCGCACGGACAGCCTCGCCTGCGTGGACGGCCGGGACGTCGCCTGACCGCCCGACAACTATCTTGCCGCCGTCGCGTCCGCTTCCCAGTATCACGACCAGTTTCGGCTGTTCTTTTGTAAGGGTCGCCGCAAGGCGCACCATGTCCGGCATCTCCCAGTCCATGATGCCTGCGGCAATGCGCACGCCCTTCACTTTCTCGGCGGACTCAAGCAGGTTCTTAGTCATATGCCCGCCCTCCGCAGCCCGAAGGTCCTCTATTTCCTTTCGCAAGCTTTTCCACTCTTCGAAGAAACGCTCGACAGATTTTGGCAGATTCTCGGGCGTGACCGACAGTGTGTCGCAAGCCCCGCGCACGTAGTTGTCCTGCTGCTGCGTGAGTTCTATCGCAGCAAGCCCTGCCGCGAACTCCAGCCGCTCGACGCCGTCCTGTATGCGTTCAGTGCGGAGTATCCTTATCGAACCGACGTCGCTTGTGGACTTGCAGTGCATTCCCGCGCAAGCCTCGGTATCTACTCCCGGAATCCTGACGACGCGAAGCTGCGTTCCCGGCGGCACGCCGCCCTGGTAAAGCCTGAAGCTGTATTTCTTTTCCGCATCGCCGCGCTCGAGCCAGTTCTTTTCGACAGGTATGCCTTCCAGCGCAATCTCGTTTGCGCGCATCTCTATCTCCTGCAGCTCTTCGGGGGTTATGCGCTTGTAATGGCTTATGTCGAAGCGGGCGGAGTTCACGCCAAGCTGGCTTCCGGCCTGCCAGATGTGCCGCCCGAGCACCTCCTGCGCGGCGCCGTTCACTATGTGGGTAGCCGTATGGTGGCGCATAAGCGCCTGCCTTCTGTCCCAATCTATCTGGCCGTGAACCATCTCGCCTGTCTTTATCCTGCCCTCTACGGTGTGGATGATGGTGTTGCCGACCTTCTGCACGTCGGAAACCTTAAGGCTGTGCTGGGGGGTGGTTATCACGCCGAAATCGCATGGCTGGCCGCCGCCTTCCGGATAGAACAATGTCTGGTCGAGAACGACGCGGGCATTATGTTCCTCGCTTCCCCCTTCCTTGAAAGCCTCCGCCCAAAGCACCACGGCGTCGAATTCGCGCGAGTGCGGCTGCTCGTAGTAAAGGAGCCGGGTGTTCGGAAGGTCGAACCCGTAATCGGTCTTTGCGACCTCGGTCTTTTTTTCGCCCATGTGCCTCTCGGCAACCATGCTCTCGAAGTTATCGGGAACCGCCACCCGTGCTCCGAGCCGCTGCGCGACGGTGCTGACCATGTCGGGGGGTATTCCGTGGGTGTCGTAGAAATCTATGAGCCGTTCGTTCGTTATCTCCTCGCTCTTCTTCACCGTCCGCTCTATCAGCCGTTCGCCCTTCGAGAGGGTTTCCGAGTAGCGGCCGGTCTCGATTTCTATTATATCCCTGATGCGGTCCTGCGACTCCATCAGTTCCGGGAAATCGCCGCGCCCAAGGGAGTGCAGATGGTCGAGTATGAGTTCGTCAAGTCCGCTCTTTATGCCAAGCTGATCCATCAGCCTTATCGAGCGGCGTATCACGAGCCTCGCGAGATAGCCTGCTTTCGCGTTTGAGGGTATAATCCCGTCGCCGAGCATGAACGCCAGGCAGCGGCTGTGGTCCGCAAGGGCGTAGACGTTCTCTATCGGCGCCATTATGCGGGTCAACTCGTCGAGGTCCATCTTCACGCCCTTGCCCGCAAGCCTCTTGACGACGCCTTTCCGGAGCGTGGTTATGTCCTTTGCGGACTCTATATCCATAAGGCCCGCAAGCGTTGCCGTCTCGCCTATTATCTTTGCGTAATACTCTTCCTTGGGATCGAAGCCTATGCCGGACTCGGCGGTTATCCGCCCTATCATTTCCGGGAAAACGGCGTCGTATACCGTCGGGGTTCCCTGCGACGCCCATACAAACCTCTCAAGGCCGTAGCCGGTATCCACTATGCGAAGGTCCATCTCGCTGTAGCGGTCGCCTTTTGCCTCGAACTGGCCGTTAGGATCGGTCTTCATGTTCATGAAAACGAGCGTTGCAAGTTCCAGTCCGCCCACGAGCACCTCGAGGCACGGCCCAGCGTTTCCGCCGCCGGCCCACACCTGTTCCTTGTAGCTTATGCTCTCGCCGGGGATGCTTAGCGCTTTTTGAAGGAAGTTGTTGCAGTAGCCCACCGTCTCCTCGGCCCAGTAAACCTGATCATCCGGCCTGTTGAATGCATGATGTGCCATCATCTCGAAAGTCGTGAGGTGCCTTCCGCTCTTTCCGACGTTCGAGAGATCGTTTAGCCTTATGCAGGGCTGGCTTATCGTGAGCGGGTTCGCCGGGGGCGGCACGTCGCCGCTAGTTATGTGCGGCTGGAAATCCGCAATCGAGGCAATCGTGAGGTATATGTCGCTTCTCCACCTCGCGACGACGGGATAGCGCTTTAGCCGCGTGTGGCCGTGGTTCTCAAAGAAATTCAGGAAACGCTCGCGCATGCCGTGAACTTCGAAGGGTTTCTTTGTGAGCGGGTTGCCTATGAACGAGTATTCCACGCACGGCTGGTCGCCGCAGTTCTCCTGTGACGGGTCGAGCGTCCAGAAGTTGGCGCCGCAGCTGGCACAGGTTTTCCGCGTGAATCCGTTCTCCCTGAAGAATTCCAAATTCAGCTGTTTTTCAAGCTTGGGGTCCATCGATTGCACCTTCTGGTGAGGGTTTAGAAACATTCCGGTAGTATAGTTACGGACGTTAGCTTTCGGACGGTCCGAACGTCTGTAACTATATGGCGAAGCATAATTTCTCCCACTACGTATGCCTTCGACTAGTATAGCTAGGTTATTTATAAAAAATTCCCAATACGGGGCGCAACATGGCGCCCCTTTAAAAAGGTTTGAAGAGGGTTGCCTTGCGCGGGTTACATGTAATCGATTATCGCGGCAGTGGAGGCTCCGGGCTGGAACTTGTTGTAGCCAAGCTTCCTCAATACCGCTTCGAGGCCGACGTATGTTGCGGCTATCTCGCGCATCTGCGTTATGCCCATGTGGCCGATCCTGAAGAACTTGCCCTTGTAGGGATCCTGCGCGCCTGCGACCATTATGCCCATGTCGTTGAGGTGCTTTCTTATGTCGCCCACCTTGACGCCTTCCGGCGGTTTTATCGCGGTGACTGTCCTCGACAGGTAGTTCTTGTCCGAAAAGAGCTCGAGGCCAAGCGCGTTTGCGGCCGCGCGCGTCGCGTTCGCAAGCTTCTCTATGCGGGCAAAGCGGTTCTCAAGCCCCTCCTCCTTTAGCATGTGCAGCGCCTCGCGGTAGGCGAGGAATACGGGCACCGCCGGGGTATATGGGGTGTCGGACTCGTTAAGCTTCTTGAGGTGCTTTTTCACGTTGAGGTAATAGCAGTTCTCGGAGTGCATTACGTCCTGGGCATGCTTTGAAACCGCAAGCATCGAAAGGCCCGCCGGTGCCGCTACGCCTTTCTGGCTGCCGGTCATGCAGATGTCTATGCCCCACTCGTCCGGCCTGACGTCGACGCAGCCCACGGATGTGATGCAGTCTGCCATGAAGAGGACGCCGTGCTTCTTTGCCATCCTGCCTATCTTCTCGGCAGGATGCTCGAAAGCGCAGGAGGTCTCGTTGTGGGTCATCGTGAGAAGCTTCACGTCGCCCTTTTCGAGTTCGGCCTCGAGCTTCTCGAGGTCCTCCAGCTGTCCCCACGCCGCAGATTCGAGGCGGGTTACGTTCTTGCCGGTGTAGACGTCGGCTATGTCCGCAAGGCGCTCGCCGAACTTCCCGTTTATGAGCGAGACCACGCGGTCGCCCCTTCGCACGACATTATTGATTGCGGCGTCCATCGCCGCGGTACCGGAACCGCTCAGTATGCAGACGTCGCTTTTCGTCTGGAACATATATTTCGTAAGTTCGCGGCAGTCCGCAAGGCATTCCTCAAACTCCGGGCTTCTGTGCAGCAGCGCCGGGCCGCTCATTGCGCGCGTGACGCGCGGATGCATCTTGACCGGGCCTGGTATCATGAAAATGTTGTCTTCGACATCCAGAACCATGTTTCCACCTCTTCGGGTATCTGCGACTGGGATTTAAAGGTTGACGAAACGGGTTGGCGAAACGTATTCTAAAGAGTCGGAAAAACGATTAAGTGATGAATATAAAGAGCGGCAGGGGCGAGGCGAAAACGGTATCATCCAAACGTTATCAGACTTTATCAACCGCCTATATCACTCCCATCTCCGCAAGCTTTTCTGGCAGGTAGTGGTCGGTGACGTAGTCGAGGCCGTACTTGGCAAGCGCCTGCTGTTCGGACTTTTTCTTCATCTTGAGCTGGAGTTCTATCTCGCCGCGCCAGAACTCGTCCGCAAAGCGGGGGTCCGTGAGTTCGGCCTGCAGCGCCCGCGTGTCCTGATCTGTCAGCTTGTCCGTCGGAAGGTCGTAGTTCACTATGTCGCTTGGCGTTATGCCAAGGAACTGCGCCGCGGGGGTTGCAAGGTATTCGGAGATGTGCGCCGTCTTGATGGCGCCGTAGGCGACGCTTGCGAATATCCTAAACGACCACGGGTCGCCGTCTGTGAAAACCACTACCGGCAGGCCGGACTCCTCGTTTAAACGTTTGATGAAGCGGCGCGTCGAGCGGGCGGGCTGGCCTTTGAGGTGGACTAGCACCGAGCGGTGGCTTTCGTCGAAGCCGTTCTCGGCAAGACGGTCGAACATACCGCCCGTTTCTATCGCGAGTATGAAATCTGCATCGACGGATTTTATCTTCAGCTTCTCGGGCTCGACGTTGTATGGTATGGAGTAGCCGGCGTCGCCGACGTCTTCCTGGCAGTGTATCTTCATTATATCGCCCTTGCGTGTGCGTTCTTCAAGGGTCAGGTTCCCTATCACCCTCGCCCCGTCCTCCTCGGGCCTCAGCTTGAACTCCTCTCTCATGCAGAGGGTCATTATCTCGAGGTCCTCGGCAAGCGAGTCCGACTCCTGCTGGGCGCCGAACTTTGCAAGGCCCCAACCCTCGCTTATGTAATACATCTCCCTTAGCGTCGATGATTTCTTCTGGTCGATCATGCTCTTTATGAAGTCGGCCATGTGCATGGTCCTAAGTAGCATGTACGCGCCGTCGAGGGATTTCGCGGAGCGGGTGGTGGTCGCATTGCCGTATTTCCACACCCTGTACATCTCGTTGAACTCGATATTGGATTTCGTCCTTGCGGGCAGGCTTAACGTGGGTATCTCGCTGCTTGCGAGGTCGTGGTATATCTTTGAAGCTATGTCGCCCATGCGTTTTACCGCATCGCCCTTTGGCACCGCCTTTGTCACCATCACTCGTCGCCTCCCGTGGCCTTTTCCTTGCTTCCTTTTTCCGATGCCCGCTCAAGGTCGTCCTCCAACTCCTCTTTGGCAATCTCTTCTTCCTGATGGCCGAGAACGCTGACCTCGACGTCGGTGTCTCCGCCCTCCCAGTTGTCGGCGCCTATCACGCATAGCGGGTTTATGCCTTCGGTATAAATCTCGTTTTCGTCGAAATCGCCCTTGCCAAGGCCCGCAAGCTCGAAGACGATGGTGAGGGTCTTTGCGGAGGGTATCTCGGGGAGTTCCCACGATATCTTCTTTGGCGTAACCTTAGATGGAACCGGTTCGGCCCGCCCGAGCGTGGCTTCGGGAGGTATGAGCGCGTGGATTGTGAACCCCTGCGGTTTCTGCGTGTAGTTCTGCACCTTGATGGAAGAGACCGTTATCCAGCCGGAAGAGGACACCACGGCATCGGCGGCGTCCTCTGGAAGTTCGTCGAACGTCATCTGCCGCACCGGTTTGCGCTCCTCTTCGACAGGTTGCGCCTTCTGAACCTTCTCGTACCTTATCTCGTCGTCTATCCATACGATGTCCATTATCTTCGTTATCACGTGGTCGAGGTTCGGCACCGGTTTTCCGAGCATGCCTGCCGACTTGCTCGCTATCTCTGGGAGGACCTTTGTTATCAGCTCGAACTTCTGTTTCGTCTTCGCCCGCTTCTCCTTCTTTTTAAGGTGCTGCTGCAGCCGCCTTGCGCAGTCCCGCAGCGCGAGCTTTATCTCGCCGACCACGTCCGGAATGTCCGCCACCGCCTCCTTGGATTCGTTGGTGAAAGGTATGTTCGTCGAAGCGATGTGGACAAGGAATATCGCGGGGCCGTTGGGTATCCCCTTGCCGCCGCGCTGGTCGAGGCCGTAGCGGCGCCAGTCTATCTGCTCTATCGAATGGGTAAGCGCGCAGCCGCCCTGCTGATAGATGAGGGGGACGCGGTTTGCGAACCGCAGTATCCTGACCTGCCCGTCGCGCGGCAAAGAGCCGCCATAGACCATACCCACCTCTATCTGGAAAGGCGAACCGCTGTGCACCGCGGGCTGGCGCATGCAGGAGATGATGAACTCCGGGCTTATCTCCTCGGTCTCCTTCTTCAGACCTCTTTTTACCAGGGTCTCACCTATCGGCGACAAGCAGTCTGTCGGCGGCGCCATTATCTTGACCTTCTTGAACGCCTCAACCAGGGAACGTATCTGCTGTAATGTCATCTCGCGCGGATTGTCGGATTTGTTGAGGCCTGCCGCCTTGAGAACGTCGGTAACCGTTCTCGAGCCCATGCTGGAGAACTCGGTCTGGAGGAATCCGGAAAGATATCGGTTATTCGCCCCCTTTGTCATCTTGATGACCGTTCCGACCTCCACCCCGTGCGGGTGCGGCTTTATCTCGACACATTCGCGCGGCATGACGTCCGAAGCCCTCTCGAAAACATGGTGCGTGCCGTCTGGCTCAGTATAAGTTATCCTTGCGTGCGGGTTCACTATGGCGGTGCCGCGCAGGTACTCGTAAACGGACTGCCGCCCTTTCACGTAGCGACCCAGCATCGGGACCGTTATGCGCGTGCCGCTCGGCTTTTCCCAGTGGTCGAGCGACTCGTTCATTATCTCGGGATAATTCTTCTTCGTATCGATGAATATGTCGCAGGAATAGACCGGATGGCCGTCGCCTATCTTTGAGGAAACCTTTGCGTGCTGGCCGGTGGTGAGCTGGCCGTAAAGAACGGCCGCGCTTATGCCTATCCCCTGTTGTCCCCTGCTCTGCCGTATCGCGTGGAACCGCGAGCCGTAGAGAAGCTTGCCGAAAATGGAGGGTATCTGCCTCTTGACTATGCCGGGGCCGTTGTCCTCGACGCTGAGCACGAACTCCTCCCGGCTGTCCCCTAAATATGCGAGGCTCACGTTCACCTCGGGGAGAACCTGCGCCTCCTCGCAGGCGTCAAGGGCGTTATCAACCGCCTCCTTGACCCCTGTTATGAGCGCGCGCGTCGGGCTGTCGAAGCCGAGAACGTGCTTGTTCCTCTCGAAGAACTCTGCCACGGATATTTCTTTCTGATTCTTTGCAAGCTGTTCCGCTATCGGTGTCGGGGCCATCGCATCTTCCTCTGTCAAAAGGCCGCAACCCGCTGTAAGGTCGCGTCGCCTCATAATGTAAAGCGTGAATTATAAAATTATGGTTTTTTCGCAATCCCCGCAAGCGGCTCGCCGAAAACCCGCACCCCGTCAAGGAACGTCGCCTCGACTTGGATACCCTTTATTTTGGCGGGTTTGAGATACGGATCGGCCGACAATACTATGAAATCCGCAAAAAACCCCTCTTTTATGACTCCGCAGCCTGCAAAACCGCATGCGGCGCCTGCGTCCCGCGTATAGGCCGCAACCGCCTCGTCGACAGTTAGCCTCTCTTTCTCGTTTGGATGATTGACGGCCCAGTGGATGCCGTATAGCGGACCCATCGGCATGCCGTCTGAGCCAAAGCAAAGCCGGCATCCTTTTCTGGCGACGCTGCCAAACCTGTTCATGAGTTGAAGGCGGGACCTGCCAAGCGCCCGCTCGTACATGCCGCCGGATGCGCCCCATTCCCCGACAAAATTGGGCTGCATGCAAAGCGTTGCCCCAATCTCTTTTGCTTCGTCCATATGCCTGTTGCTTGCAAGTTCGAAATGCTCGATGCGGGCGACCGTTTTGCCGTTGCCGCCGCAATCCTGCCGCCGCTCTAACAAGGGCATTCCACATTTGAGGGCACAAAGAACGGAATCTATGGCGCGATCCCCTATGGCGTGGATGGACACGGAATAACCGCGCTGAAAAGATTTTGCCACAATATTTTCGAGTTCCCTTTGGCTGTGCAGGAGTTCCCCCGTTTTTCCCGGCGTATCCACGTAACATTCGCAAACCGCGGCGCTCCTTGCGCCTATCGAGCCGTCCTGCATCGCCTTTATGCCGCCGAATCGAAGCCTCGCCGATTCCGATAGCGGCGGAGTATCCGGTATCTCGCATGGGGAAGTGACGAACAGGAAAACCGAAGAACGGAGGGGGATAATTGATTCACCGCACACAGAAAGATTTTCGTAAGCGCCCAGCGTGTCGCGGCCCACGAAATCGCACACCGAGGTTATGCCAAGCCGGTGCGCGTCTGCCGCCACCTTAAAAAAACCCCGGAACGCCTCACCGTTATCTGGGCGCAGGGCGCGTCTTGCCTTTAGGTGCTGCGACTCCGAAAGACGCCCGTCGTCCGTCCGTATCCCCAACCTTTCCTCCGCATTGGAGTTAACTACAGAAAGATGGCCGCAGACCCGTTCTATGATAAGCGCAACGCCGCATCCCGCTTCGTCGAGTTCCTCCCTTTTTGGTAGTCTCGCCTCCGGCCACGCGGATTCGTCGAAGCCGTATCCCATGAGCCACTCTTTCGCATCCGTTTTTCCGGCAAGGGTTTTGACCTTGTTCAGGAACTCGGCAAGGTTTGAACAGCCTGCGAAATCGTGGCGGCCCGCAAGCCTACCGCCGGTCTGCATCAGGTGGGTGTGGGCATCCGTGAATCCCGGCAAAATCGTTTTTCCATTGGCGTCTAAAATACTCGTCGCATACGCTGCAAACCCGAGAGCCCCTTCGTCGCTGCCGACAAACAGGATGCGGCCGCCTTTCGCGACTACGGCAGTGGCGTGCGGATTGCCAGGGTCCATCGTATGTATGGACGCATTTATTATCGCAATATTTCCGCTCATGCGTTTACCATCCGGGCATTAGCTCTTCACCATGAGTTCGAACGCGTTCTTGAATTCTTTTAACTGCTCGGATGTCCCGATGATGTGAAGCGTGTCGCCCTCGAGAACCCCTGTATTCGCAGAAGGACTCGATATTGTCGCGCCCCGCCGTCCTATCGCAATGACGTTCACGCCCGCGACGTCGCGTATCTTCGAGTCTGCAAGCGTCCTGCCGATGAGCGAACAGCCGGCCGGCACGACGAACTGCGATATTTCTACGCCACCGGTTATATACATGCGGTCCATGAAATCTGCAATCTGCGGGCGTATGGCATGTTTTGCAAGCATCCTGCCACCAATAAGCGATTTCGAAACGACGTAGTTTGCGCCGGCACGATACAGTTTTTCCTGGTTCACGGGGTCGGATGCGACCGCCATCACCCTTGCAAGGGGATTTATCTCCTTGACCAGCAGGGTTATGAAAACGTTCTTCACGTCGCTGTTCGTGGCAACGACCACGCTCGCGGTCTCTTCAAGCCCTGCGCTTCTTATGACCTCTTCGTCGGCGGCGTCGCCCTGTATGAAATCCATGCCGCTTGGAAGTCCCACAATTGGAGAAACGAGGTCTATCACTGTCAGGCTCACGCCGGTCTTGAGTATCCTGCGGGCGGCGTTCTGCCCCACCAGGCCGTAGCCGCATATTATCGTCTTGCCGCACTCCATCACGAATCACCCCTCGAAATATGCCCCAGTGAATCCAGTTGGCGGTCGTTTCCGACGGCAATCAACGTGTCTCCTGCGGATATTATCTCTTCCGGGTCCGGATTTACCATAAAATCGCCGCCTCTCGAAATCGCAACCACCGTAGCCCCGGAAAAGGCTTTTATTTTGGTGTCGCCGAGCACCTTGCCCGCGAGAGGCGACTTTTCGGATATTGGATACTGCTGCAGTTCCATGCCATCGAGTAGGGATATCTTGCCAATTATGTCGACGCCGTGGTCCTTGCAGGTTCTCTGACCAAGCATGTTCCCTGCAATCGAACCGGGCGCGATAACCTTGTCCGCGCCGGCGGCTCTCACCACCTTCGCGTTCCCGACATCTTCCAAAGAGGCGACTATCCTCATATCACGGTTCAGCCTCCTTGCGCTCAGTATCGTAAATGCGTTTATCTCGTCGCCGTTCGCAGCTACGAAGGCGGACGCCCCTGCGACATTCGAGTCCGTAAGCACGGAATCTATTGTCGGGTCGCCGTCCACGAAAGGAATCCTCTGGCGGGCGAGTTGCGTTATTAGCAACGGGTCGGACTCTATGACAACGTACGGAACGCCGTAGAGTTCGAGGT
Organism: Thermoplasmata archaeon HGW-Thermoplasmata-1; assembly: GCA_002838935.1. Classification (GTDB taxonomy): domain Archaea; phylum Thermoplasmatota; class E2. The sequence continues at coordinate 22,766 of PGXE01000012.1, forward strand.
CTTCGACCACCTCCCTGCCAACGTTGCCGTAGCCGCAGACGATTACGTGGCCGCCCGATGGAGTTGGAGCGCGTTTCGGCAGGCCCGCCCTCTTGAGCTTTTCCTCCAGCCATGGCGCTATCGAAAGAGGTCCGCCCACGAATATGACCCCGATGCTCACGAACACGACGCTTGCGGTGATAAACCTGCCGACACTAGTCGTAAGCTCGATGGCGCCGTAAGAGCCAAGCGTGCTTATCGTTATTATTGTCCACGCGATTGAGTCCAAAATCGTGACGTCGTGCCCTTCGATGCAGGTTGAAACAAAATAGAACGCCGCGCTTCCAGACAATATAAGCAATACGATACTTATCGTCAATATCACTATGCGTCGCTTGAAAATTTGAAGTGGTGCCATCATCCGCTCACAGGGGGTTATTAAATAATGCCGTATTTAAATTATACTGGATTAATGAAAAGACCAACGAATGAATAACGGAATGAATGAAGAATGGATGAAAACAGCGTGACGGGATTATAGAATCAGAAGAGAAACGACGAAATAAAGCACTATCGTCGATATATCGGTTATGGCGAGGACTATCGGCCCTGATGCTATCTTCGGGTTTAGCTTTAGCCTATTCAACGCAAGGGGTATGAGCGCGCCTATGACGGCGGCATCAAGCATCGACAAGGTTATGCTGACAAACAGCACCAGGGTTATCATGATGCCGAGGTTCATAATCAGCGAGATTGCCCCTACTATCAAGCCGCAAGCGACGCCTATGCAAAGCCCGAATGCCACCTCTCTTGCCACTCTTTTTGCCATCCGCCATCCGCGCGAATCGTTCTTCTTGCGCCTGTCCGCATAAAGCTGCTGGAGCGCTATCGTGGCCGACTGAACGCTTATGCTCTCGCCAAGGCCGAGGATGAGGGTCAAAAAGAACGCGAGCGCTATGCTCTTTTCAAGCGTGGACGAAAACACGTTTGCTATCGCCGCGCATATCGCGCCGCTCGCTATCGTCGACAGCATCCAGGGGAATCGTATCCTCACGTTCTTGAAGACGGACGCGCCTTTTAGCGAGGAGATGCGAAAACCGAGCATCTGAAAAGCCTCGTCCGCGGCGGAACGGTTGGATAGGCTAAGCTCTTCGCCAAGCAACTGGTTTACATCTATGACTCCCTTCATCCGGCCCTCGCCGTCGATTACGGGAAGCGAGAGAAGCTTGCGCGAGTGGAGCAGCTCCGCAGCCGCGAGAAGGGAACTGCCCTCCTTTATGGAAACCACTTCTTTGTTGCTTATCTCGGAAAGCTTGGTCGACGGCTTTGCGCCAAGAAGAGACCTCACCTGCAAAACGCCCGTGAGCTTGTTGTCCTTATCGATGGTGTAGAAATAGACTGCCCGCCCATTGCTGAACCTTTCCCTCACGGCTGCTACGGCATCGGTGACCGCAAACTCTTCGAATAATGCGATGTAGTGCGAATGGCAGTAATCACCGACTTTTTTTCGGGTCGTTTGCAGCGGCATTGTTTCGAATCGGATATTGACTCCGACATTATAAACAATATGAATAGGGGCTACGCCTTCCCGTTACCACGATGGTTGGTAGAATATGTTAATTTGAGGGCCCGGGCCGAGATTTGAACTCGGGCTAAGGGATCCACAATCCCTGATGCTAACCAGGCTACACTACCCGGGC
>PGXE01000107.1 GCA_002838935.1 Thermoplasmata archaeon HGW-Thermoplasmata-1
AAAAGGGATGACAGGCGAGAGATGGCGATATTCTCTATCGGATTGCTCCACAACATTTTTACTGTAAAAGTGAAGGTGGGATAATTCTGTCCCAAAGCCTATACATATATAACTCTAATTTTTTGTTATGGAATAACAGAAAGAGGTAAAAATCGAACATTCTGTTACTGTATAACAAACACCTAAAAGAGGATATAACACTTTTCCATGAAATTCTCCCTGTGGCTCAGTTTTAAAAATGCCATGATATCCTTAAGTGATCTTGGTTCTTCGCAGTATTGTACTATGGCTGCACCCCGATCCATCATTTCGACTTGTTGGGTGACTTGTCCGGTGACTTGAGGGGTGACTTGAGGGGTGACTTGAGGGGTGACTTGAGGGGTGACTTGAGGGGTGACTTGTCCGGTGACTTGTCGGGTGACTTGTTGGGTGACTTGTCGGGTGACTTGAGAAACGAACAGCATGCATAATCCTGCCGCTCCTTGCTTGCGTTCATATTCCTTCTTTACTTAAAATCTCCGATAGCGCGCCGTATCTTTGCCGCAAGGCTTTCTATGAATATCCTCCATTCCGGGCGCAAGCTTCTAGGTATGAAATGGTTGGTGGAATTCCCGATGTATTGTGCATTCCTGCCGGCATCGTGCAACTTGAAAATCAGCTCTTCGACAAAATTCTTGGTTCCGATCCGGTAGAACCCCAACATCATCCCCAGCGCTGCAGCCAGATGGTTTTTCTCCATCGGCAGATCCAGGGCGTGAAAAAGGTCGTAAAAATCCTTTCCTTCGGTGCGGGAGTAGAGTGCGGCAAACTTCCTCGCAACCAGATCTTCAAGAGAATATACGCGGAATATGGCGGGATGCGTTTCAATGAAAGGCGACTTGACAAGCACATCCTCCGCACTCACGAATTTTGTCTGTGTCAGGTAAAACTCTATCCGAATCCGGTCTTTTTCTCCAAACTCGTTCACATACCCGCAGTCAAAGCGCAGTGTTCGATGAAGCTGGCGCGGCCCATCTATATCAAAACCCTTTAGCATCGGCATCCTTTCCCGGATGCTGGAGATCTTTTCGTTCAGCCCGGCATCAGACAAAAAGTCAAGGTCGATGTCCTCTGAAAAGCGGCTCGTTCCCGATTTGGCAAGGTAGACACGGTTCAGCGCCGTTCCGCCTTTTAAAACTACATCTGGAAATATTTCCCGAAGCTGCTCCAGGGCAATGGAAACACGTTCATCCTTGGAGAGGTACTTCAGGCCAAGACCGGTCTTGGCCGATAACCTTCGCAAGGTTTCCAGATCAGCCATGGTGCCACCACGACATTATGTTTTTCTCTCCCAAATTGTCCATAACCTTCCATTTTGACGAATATTTTCCGCTCGCCTTTCCAGAAGGCAGAAGCCGGGTATTGTTTTTCACGCGCTTTCTGAAATATTCCAGGGCGCTGTCCGGCACCGTGCCGGTCACTTTCATCATCTCCAGCACATAGCCAGTCCGCTGGCATAGGGAACCGGACTCAGAATCGAAATAAGAGATGAATTCGTCCCAATCGATTTTTGCCTCGGCCAGCCCCTTCGTTATCGCCGAATATCCGCCGCCGTACTGCGGGCGATAAAAGCAATCAAAGAATGTCTTTGCCACCGTTGATACATAAAGCCCATTGCGGTTGGTCATCCCGGACGCTCTTTTTCCCATTGCCACTGCCCGAAATTCGTATTGCCCGATCTTTCGTATGCCGGACCGCCCGTTGGTCACCACGAATACCGTGAATGGCTCGTAGTCCAGCATATCATAGACGCGAAGGGCGGACGAAAAACCGATGTATCCGCTGAATATCGCGAGTGCCGTTTTGTAGGGATCTTCTACCACGACTCCATCTGATGCTTCTGCTTGAACGAGATATTTTCCTTTTTTCAGGCGGTAGATGTAGCCCTTGGACGAAAGGCTTGAGAGGATCTTGTTGATTCGGGCTGATTTGATCTCAGGAAATGTATCTGGCAATTCTTCGGCATCAACGATCTCCCCAGAACGCATTGCATTGAACATAAACTGCTCCTGCGGACTTAGGTAGGCAATTTTAGCCATATGATACCATATATGAATATTATCGTTATAAAATTATCTAAAGGGGTTTATTGGAGCCAACGACGCTTGTTTTTGCAGATATGTTCTTTACTTTTCTATTTACGGCTTCCGGCATCTTTTGTTTTTGCAGCCTGCTTCTCCCCACCATGTAAAAACCCAAGGTCCACGTCTAGATACTAAAACGCAGATGAAAACTACTTCGCAACCTGCGTTTTATGTATGCCTCCTTTCGCAGAAGTTGCAAAATTCTTTGCGAAAGGGAGAGCATCAATCGCATCCCCGTCAACCACCCTTCTCACAGTTCTGTAGTATTCCCACACCATCCTATTCACCCTGCCTGTAGTATTCCCATACCATCCTATTCACCCTGCCGCGTGTTGCACAGGTTCGGGTTAATGCAGCACAGGCTTTTGTTACGTCCCTTATCGCCCTTGGCCTTGATATGATTATTCCAGAAGCCACTTCCAAAGCGGAATTATTTTTATCTTTTTTCCGTCCACCACCTCTTCGCCCTCGTAATCCCACGTTATGAGCAAAAGATCAGAGCATCCCAGTTCGCCTGACGCCCGGACAAGATTTTTTATCTCCCTTTCTTCTATGCCCTCACGCGTTGAAGCGTATGTGACCTGTATCAGGGACCCCCCCGGATTGCCTGACTTGACGACAAAATCCACTTCCCGGTTCTGGTGGTCTTTCCAGTAGAAGATCTCGCCGTTGCCGAAGTACGAGATCCTGCGCAACAATTCTACTGCAACGATGTTTTCCATCATCCGTCCCCGGTCCTCCGAGAATTTGAATGCCGCAGAATTGATTATCCCTGTGTCCACACAGTACACTTTTCGTGGAGCCATAGACTGCTCCTTTAATTTAAACGAAAAACGCTTTAACGAGAATATCAGGTACGACGATTCAAGATATCCCATATAATTCCTGACCGTGTTTATGCTTTTTATCCCCGATATCCTCATCAATGCCTTATATGTGAATTCCCGCGAGAACATGGAAACAAGATGGTTTGCCATCTCGGAAAGGGCACCTACGTTGCGAACCCGGTGACGCAGCACAATATCCTTGTGCACGATGTCGCCGTATATGCCGGACACGATCCCCCTTCCAAGAATATCGGCTTCAGGAAAACCCCCGATCTTGATGTACTCTTGCAGGGCATTGCGTATCTCTGCAATGCTTTTTGTGGAATAGAGATCAGCATCGATGCCCCGGACCTTGAGGAATTCTTTGAACGAAAAAGGATACATTGTAAAGGCCACATGTCGTCCCGTAAGATGGGTGGCAAGTTCCCCGGAAAGAAGGTTGGCATTGCTTCCAGTGAGAATCACCCTTTTCGTCCTGCGAAGCCTGTTGGCAAAAAGTTCCCAACCCGGCACGTTCTGTATCTCATCAAGGATCAGGAAGTCCAGATCATTACCGTATAATTCGTAGAATGCCTGCAACACCTGGTTAAGATCACCAGTCGCCATGCCAAGCAGGCGTTCGTCGTCAAAATTGAGATAACCATAATTCCTATCCCCTCCAAGCATAGCGGAAAAGGTTGATTTCCCGCAGCGCCGAACTCCGATTATCGCCAGGATATTCGGTGCGCTCAGGCTGGTTTTAAGACCTTCGATCGGTATTTCCCGCTTGATCATCTGCCCGCTGCCCAATATCTCTTTGAGTTCCACCCTCTGCTCACGGATTATGCGTTTTATCTTTTCTATGTCCATACTATACAATATATACATCTATTTTAAAAAGTTATCAGTATACTATCAAAGATTCATTGAAAAGTTATCAGTATATTATCAAAGATTCATTGAAAAGTTATCAGTATACTAGTCGAAGGCATTAATAATTGGACAAATCCTGCCTTCGCCATATAGTTACGGACAAATAAGTTGTCCAATAACTAAAGTCCGTAACTATACTATCAAAGATTCATTAACATAATCTCCGAGCGAGAAATCTCCGACCTTTAGGTCGGGGATGAATCGCCCGGATTGGCCTTCTTTTTGGAAAAAGTTCTTTTTCTCTTAAGT
>PGXE01000108.1 GCA_002838935.1 Thermoplasmata archaeon HGW-Thermoplasmata-1
CGGCTCGTGCGCCCATCCCCTTACCTTCTTGACGTAGAGCATGTTTTTTACGCGCTCGCCGTGTATGTCCGGCTTCAGCTCGATTATGCAGTCAGCGAACGGCTCTATCTTCCGCACCTCGTCCTCGTATAGGTGGGGCGATGCGGTGGCGAAGAGCAGTTTCCCGTTCTTGGAGTTTATCGTCCTTGCCGCATGGATAACAGAAACGACGTCCCTGATGCCGTAAAGATTGAAGAAGAAGTTAAGAGAGTGGACGACTACCTTGTCTGCAGGCGACAGCGAGGAAAACAGCCGCAGGAACTCGAGAAGATAGTTGGCGCTTTCCTTCCGCCTTTCAACCGGTATGACGCGGCCCGAGTCCAGTATGTCTTCCACCCTAAGTCTGTCGGCGCTCAGGGCGCTCTTTGCGGCGCCCGTCTCAATCTCCTCTTGCTTTTCCCTGAGAAGCCGCTCTGAAAACATCGACGAGTAATCCTTTACTTCGAGGCGCGTCGGCCAGCCGTGCGCCTTCATGTCCTCGACGACCTCTTCCCGCGTTTCCTCGGTGGCGACGTATGTCACCTTATCCACGTCGTTCGTCGACGCAATCTGCTTCGAGAATATCTCCGGCCCGGTCATCAGATATGCTTCAATCAGCGTAAAGAACCCGGGCTTGAATCCTCCTTCGAGCATATCGTCAAGTTTCTTTATCCCGATCATTCATATCACTCTGTATTAGTGGTTAGTGTTCAGTGATTAGTGCCCAGCACGTTCTGACCACTCGCCACTGACCACTCACCTACACCTTCGGTTCCGCCATTATTGCGCACCTTGCATTATCGGTGGGTGCGCAAATGGCTCTATACCTTCGGTTCAGCCATCGCGCACCTTATCATATTGGCGGGTGCGCTTGGTCGAGAACCTTTGGTTCTCTCCCATCATGCGCACCTTGTATTGTGCTTGGGTGCGCAAATGGCATCTCTATACCTTTGGCTCAGCCATCTTGTGCAGTATGTCCTTTATTTCCTTCACGTGTTTCTTATCCTTGGCGCTTGCCTTTTCCTTGAGCACGAACCCGCACGTGGGATAGCCCATTGCCATCGTTCCCTTCATAACTACCTCGCCGTCCGGGAACGCCGCCCTCCAGAGCCCGCGCACGTATCCCCATGAGAAGGCGCACGCCACTTCCGGCGAGATTCTGGCGCGCTCCGGCGTCGGGCACTTGTGGATTATTGCCATTACTTCGCCGTTGGATGGTATCGTAAATGTCACGCCGGTGCCCTGCCTGTTGAATATTTTCGTTATGCACCCGACTACCCATTCGTATGGCGTCCATTTTTCCCTCTTTTCCATGCATTCCTCGAATACCCGCCGCCCGAACTGCTCCGCCGCCTCAAGCACGACCTTTGAGTTAGCCCTTCTTTTCCTCACGAACGCATCTATTATCGTCGTTACGACAAGGTCGTTCAATCTTGCCGTGAACTGCAGGTCCTGGTTCGGAACCGACGCCACTACCTTCTCGCCGTTGTCCTTCAGTATCTTCACTTCGTCATCTGCGTCTTCTTTCCATTTTTTCATTTCTTTCGTCTTCTTTTCCATTCCACATCCCCCTTCATTTATGCATAGTCCTTGAGCATCGGCGCCAGCGCTATGCCGTTCTCGGATATGTCCATCATGTACGTTGAACGCGAATGATTCGTGCCGCGCATCTTCACGGCGCGAAGGCACCTTATCAAATCGCCTTTCCTCTCCTTCTCGGAAAGGAGAATTATGCCGTCGCAAATGAACTCCTCAACGCCGTATTGCGAATACCTGTTCTCGCCCGGCGCCGTTTCCGAGGTAATCATCGTGGTGCATCCCGACTCCGAAATTATGTAGCCCAGTTTGAAAATGAAGTCCCGTATCCTTCCCTTCTCCTCGAGCTTGGAGCATATCGCAGTTATCGAGTCTATGACAAGCCGCTTTACCTTCAGCTCGTTGACCACTTTTTCTATGATGCCTATCAGAGTATTCTCATCATCGGCGGTGTAGTTGCCCTTTATCCCCAGATTGGCGGATATGCCGCGCAGGTCGATCATGTAGATCATGTTCGTGATAACGAACGACGGTGAAAAGAACCGGAAATTCTCGGAATTCTTCTTCAAAACCTCTATGGGCTCGGTTATCGAGATATAGCACGTCCGCTCGCCGTTCCTCGCTCCCTCGCAGATGAACTGCATCGCAAGCGTCGTTTTGCCGGTGCCTGCCGAACCCGCGACAAGCACAAGGCTTCCCTGCGGTATTCCTCCGCAAAGTATCCTGTCAAGTCCGTCCATGCCGGTTTTTATTCTGTCCACAGCCACAATTCTGTATCAGAATTTTATTTATAATGTATTCCCGCCCCATATTTCCTGCGCGGATGATGGTTCAATTATAGCGCAGGACAGAACCATATATAGTGCAAGACCAAACTTTATGGTTCGCATCTTGTTCTTGCACATATAGTAAAAGACATATTCGCAATCATCTGTCAATGTCTTTTACTATGATTAGCATTTCTGCCTGCGCAAAGCTTTCCGTAAGGAAAGTCAAGGCTCTCGAAGAGAGCCGTAGAAGTAAAAGACGCCTTGTGCAATCAAGATTGTGCGTCTTTTACTATAAGAGGGAAAGATTTTGAGATTATTTCCCTGCGTGGAGGGAAACTTTTTTACGGAGTGGCGGCGGCCGTGTTTTTTGCAATGTTTGTTACACAGTAACAGAATGCCCGATTTTTGCCTTTTTCTGATATTGCATAACAGAAAATTTGTGTTATGTATGTATAGAAAAGCATTATATCCCGATTTTCTATACCCATATAACAGGAATGATGGTATGAATAAAGAAGGGCATCTGAAAAGAGCAGAAGAAATATACAGAAGCATTATGATATTGAAGGATGATGAGAACAATCTGAGCGCAGTGGTTGAACTTGCATACGGCTGTGCCATACACTATCTTGCCTATGGATGCGAGAGAAGATATGGCACGCATTCCGACATTCATACAGGTCTTCCCAGACTTCTGAGAAGGATGAACGAAAATGAGATCGCAGATATGTTTGAGAGGCTGGATACAATCAGGCATGGAAGATGGTATGGCGGGAAGGGAAATGGAGAAACGCTTTCTGAGGTTCTGGGTATGCTTGAAAAAATTGTGGGGTGGAGCAAATGAACATTGTGCTTGCAGCAGTCGAACTGGCACAGAAACTGAAGACAATCCCAACACTAGAGGCAGCAATCCTTTTCGGCTCAGCCGCTAAGGGAGAGATGCATAAGAAAAGCGATATTGATATCCTGCTTCTTTTTAACACCGAGCATAATCCGGAGATTGGCGAAGAAGGGAAGATTGTTCACAGATATGCCGGCGAGATAGAGGAAAGCTATAAACTTGAGAATCCATTTTCTTTTGTTTTCATAAACAGGGGAGAGAGCGTTGATTCTGATTTTCTATGGGAAGTTGCAAAGAATGGAATCGTCCTGTACTGCAGACCTGAGAGGATTGTCGGGAAAGAGACCTATCTGAAACCCGCCCTCATAATTTCATATAGATTCCCGGATATCCCTCAAAAGGACAAGATGTTTATCAAGAGGAGATTGTACGGCTACAAGGTCAGCACGGTCCATAAAGGAAAGGAATATACAAGCAAAAAAGATGGGTTGGTAAACCACTACGGAAAGAAGATTGGAAAAGCAGTATTCCTTATTGATGCCGAGAAAAGCGACGAAATAATAAAGTTGTTTGATAGTAAAAATGCGATATACGGCATTACAAAGGTATGGATATAAAGTTGTCTTATATAACTTATTTATAGCAATTTGCGATTCATCTCTGGTGTATGGTGTAATGTATGAATCGTGCGAATCTCTCCAGTGACAAAGAGGCGGTTACGGAAATCGTCGGCACAATCCTCCTGCTTGCCATCGCCGTAGTTCTGTTTGCCGTTGTTGCCATATTCGTTCTTTCTTCCCTGCATGCTCCGGCTTCGGCGCATACTAACTTAGAAGCATCTTCAATAGGAAGCAATGTGACGATATATCATAAAGGCGGGAACGACTTAAA
>PGXE01000109.1 GCA_002838935.1 Thermoplasmata archaeon HGW-Thermoplasmata-1
AAGATTTCCTATACTGAAGGTTGTGTTTTCTTTCATTGTTCATCAAACTTGCAAGGAAACACAGCCTTTAAACTTTTTCAACTGGCGAAGTTAGGTTATCCCATAATATCGTTTTCTTGCGTGCCACGTGGGGTGTAATCGGAAGGATATGTAAAATCCTTTTTGAGAACTTTGGCTGAAGGCTTACCCCGGCGGCAGGCCACCAGCGCACCCTTACGCCCCATTGTGGCATCTGTTGTTGCCTCCATTGACTTGCCTACGGGAAAACCCTTTAATACGGATTTCGCATTCCTGCCGTACAGTTTCTTTAATTGCTGGTGATTATATATGGCTAGATTCCCTGAAGCAGAAGCACGCACCCTCAACAAGCAGATCTGCATGAACTGCGGCACGGTCAACGCGGCCAAGGCAAAGCGCTGCCGCAAGTGCAAGAGGACCGAACTACGCGTAAAGGCAAAGGAAAGCCGCGGCATGTAAGCCCGCCTCTCCCTTCGTTTTCATCTTATCAACCCACTAAAAAACATCAAAACGTATATTTTCGTTTCCTTTTTTATCCCTACGTAAAGCTTCGCACAGCGGCACGGCCCGCGTTTTTTCGTTTTGCGGGCAAGCGAACCGTTTTGTTTTCCCCCGCATCAGATGTCGCATGCGGCAGTGAAGAACTCCACGTGCTTGACGCCCTTTATCTTCCTTATGTCCTGAACCATCTGCCTGATGCGCTCGCCGCCGCCCTTCGCTATCAGCACCTCGAGGCAGTTTCCCTCGTCGAGATGGGAGTGCAAAACGGTCTGTATCTCGTCAAAGCCGTGCCGCACTGTCGCAAGCCCGCTCGGGTGCAGCCCCCGCTCGAAGACGCAGGTTATCACCGCCATGTTCCCCCCGTGCGCTATCTCGAGTTCGCTCTCGTCCACAAACCGCCTCATTATGCCCCGCATGCACTCCGAGCGCGTAGAGAATCCCTTCTTTGCAAGAACCTCGTCGAACCTTTCGAGAAGCCCGTTTCCTATGGATAAGCTCACTATCGTCATCGATAATAAAAATTGCCGCGCAGCTTATAAATCTTATTAAGGTTCACTAAAATTTTAAATAAAGACCCGTAAAAATACCACCTTGAAAAAGGAGGATTGGTATAGGTATGAATCTCAAATCTTCATCAAAGCTCGCTTTCGTAATTGCAGCCGCATCGTGCCTCGTCACTGCCGCATTCTCGGGCTGCATCGCATCCGAATCGGATAAAATCGGGGTGGTCGTGACGATAGCCCCGCAGATGGAGTTCATAGAAAGGATAGGCGGCGGCAGGGTGAGCGCCACGCTGATGGTGCCCGCGGGCGCAAGCCCCCACACCTACGAGCCGACGCCAAAGCAGATGGCGCAGATAGCGTTCTCTTCTGCCTACTTCGCGGTCGGGTCAGGCATCGATTTCGAACTCGCATGGCTCGATACGATACTCTCGCAGAATCCGGGCATGGCGCTTGTCGACTGCTCGAATGGCATAGAACTGATTTCAGGCGGCCACAGCCACGCGCACCACGAAGACGAAGCGGAAGCAAGCGGGCAGGAAGAGGAAGGCGAACACGGGGATGACGGGATAGAGGGCGGTAGCGAACAGGAGGACGAGAACGATGAAAACTCCACAGGACACGACCCCCACATCTGGGGTTCTCCCCGAAATGCGATAAAGATGGCGCAGAACGTATGCGAAGGGCTAAAGGGGATAGACCCAAAAAACGCGGCGTATTACGAGGAGAACTGCGATGCCTACGTCAGGGAACTGGAGTTGCTTGACTTCTACATCTTTTCCACGCTTGGCGGATACGAAAACAGGGCCTTTCTCATCTACCACCCCTCGTTTAGCTATCTCGCAAGGGATTACGGATTAACCGAGATGTCGATCGAGTCGGAAGGCAAACCGCCTTCGGCTGCGGAGATGGCGCACACTATCGAAAATGCCAGGGCGCACAACATCTCGTTCGTTTTCGTATCCGCGCAGTCTTCAACTGAGGGGGCGAAGGCGGTGGCAGACGAGATAGGTGGCGAAATTGTCGAAATCGACCCGCTACCGCGGCACTATATCGCCGAAACGGCCCGGCTTGCGGATGCGCTTGCGGCCGAGTTTTTAGGGTAGGTGGGGAATATGGACGAAGCGGTAAGGATAGAGGGGTTGACTGTTTCATACGGTGGCGCCACGGTTCTTGAGAACGTGAGCCTCTCGGTTGGCGGCAGCGATTTTTTGGGGATAATCGGGCCAAACGGCGGCGGCAAGACCACGCTCCTCAAGGCGATGCTAGGTCTGGTGAAGCCGGACCGCGGAACAATCTCGTTATTCGGCCGCAGCGTGGACGGAGGGCGCAGGAGCAAGTTTTGCCTTGCGACTCAGCCGAAGCCCCGAAGGGGCGGAGGGCGTAGGTTCGTCGGTTACGTGCCGCAATACACGCAGTTCGATACGGAATATCCGGCGACTGTGATGGACGTGGTGCTGATGGGGCGCATAGGGAAGGGCCGCCTTGTGCGCCGCTACTCGAAAGAGGACTATTCGGCGGCGCGGGCGGCACTTGCGCAGGTCGAACTGTCGGGATACGAAAAAAGGCAGATAGGGGAACTTTCCGGAGGCGAAAGGCAGAGGGCGCTGATAGCGAGGGCGATCTGTTCGCGGCCAAAGTTGCTCCTTCTCGACGAGCCGACTGCAAGCATAGACCGCAAGGGGCAGACAGACGTTTACGAGCTTCTCTCCCGCCTGAAGCGCGATATGGCGATAATCATGGTCTCCCACGACATCGGTGCGGTCTCGGTATACGTGGACAAGGTGGCGTGCCTCAACAGGAAGCTTTACTACCACGGCGACAAGGAACTGCGGCATGACGAGATAGAGGAGGCATACGCCTGCCCGGTGGAACTGCTATTCCACGGAGCGCCGCACGAGGTGCCGCACCGGGCGCTGCGCGAGCACGAAGACATAGACCTGCAAGAGATGCGAAGGGAAAGCCGAGAAGAAAACCGGGGCGAGAACTCCAAAGAGAACCGGGAAGCGGCAAGCCATCAAGAGAACATGGAGGCGGACGCCGATGCTTGAGGTTTTGCAATACCAGTTCATGCAGAACGCGCTCATCGCGGGTCTTCTCGCAAGCGTCGCCTGCGGTGTAATCGGCAGCTACGTGGTCGTGAAGCGGATGGTCTTCATCGCCGGGGGGATAAGCCACGCATCGTTTGGCGGCATCGGCCTTGGATACCTGCTCGGCATGGACCCGATTATCGGTGCGCTCGCGTTCACCGTGCTTTCCGCACTTGGCATGGGGGCGGTTCACCTGAGGACGAGGCAGAGCGAGGATACCCTGATAGGCGCAATGTGGGCGATAGGGATGGCCGCCGGACTCGTCTTCATCGCTCTTTCGCCAGGCTACGCGCCAGACCTCATGAGCTACCTTTTTGGCAACATCCTTACCGTTTCGCGCCAAAGCATCCTGCTGGTTCTCGCTCTTGACGCGCTCGTGGTCGCCGCGGTGGCGCTATTCTACAAAGGGTTCTTTGCGCTCACATTCGACGAGGAGTATGCGAAAGTTTCGGGGATAAAGACGACGCCGCTATACCTCCTGCTGCTAACGCTCATAGCCATCACCGCGGTCGTGCTCATAAAGGTGGTCGGCATAATAATGGTGATAGCCCTCATGACGCTTCCGGCAGCAATCGCAAGGAAATTCACCTATAGGCTGAGCAGCATGATGGCGCTCGCAACAGCGCTCGGTGCCGTTTTCGTGGTATCCGGCATAGCGTTGTCCTACGTGGCGGATCTGCCTACGGGGGCGACGATAGTCCTTGTCGGGGGAGTGGCATACGTGGTCTCGTTTTTAGCCGGGAACGGCATGAAAAAGGCAAGGAAAAAGAGGATTGTAAAAAGGGAATGTTGAACGCGGTAGGGTAAAATCAAGGTGGTACGAAAACGGTATGTGCCCAGCCGGATAGTTGTCGTAAACCTGTTGGATAAGTCGGGGCGTCGGTTTACGCCATATCCGTCTGGCCCCATTCTCTCGGGAGTGTAAAAGTAAAA
>PGXE01000110.1 GCA_002838935.1 Thermoplasmata archaeon HGW-Thermoplasmata-1
TCGCTTTCGCGCTTCATTGTCTTCCTCCGCAAGTATGCGAAGGAATGTAGACTTGGAAACGACTTGCGATTACGTAAGACATCAAGAAGACGTTCATCATACTAAACTATCGGCATATTTCGGGACAGGAAGCCCCGCCCTTTAGGGCGGGGAGGATGTCAACTTCGGCTTTGTTTTCTGCTCTTCCCCATACAGCCTTCGCAGTTCTCGGATGTTGACATCCAGAAGAAAGTCATTTCCCTTCGACAAATTCCACACCATAATCACCAAAGGAAAATAGGTTTAAAAGTTCAAATACCTTTTTTGATATACTATAAGATTAACCGAAAGCCGGCGAACAGGTGGCTTAGGCCGCCCCGGTTTTGTCGGATTCGAGGGCGCGGCGTTCCATTATCTTGAGGCGGCGCGAGATCTTCTCGAACCTGTTGCCGTCACCCGTGATTTCACCCATCGTGTCCGCTATGCTCTGGCAGAGGACGAAAACCGCCTGCTTATGCTCTTTCTTTGATTTGTGGATGTGGTGGGGGGAGATGCTCAGATCGTCGTAATCGGAGAAGTGACCGTCAGCCTCTCCCGTCTGCTCTAGAAATCCCTTGAGCTGAACGAGTAGGGTGTGGAGTTGTATAAGTTCATCCTTGTGCATTTTATCCCTCTGGTCGGTATATGGTGTGTGGTTAAGAAGATTGGTTCGGGATCAGTTGAATTCCTCGCCGGCGAGAACCGTCACTTCCACGGGTTGCTTCGTGATGTTTCCCTTCTTGGCCCCGACGACGGTCTTTATCCCCTTGTCTACCGCGATGTCGAGTATGCGCTGCGTTATGACTCCGTCGAAGACGACCGCTCCGATTTCGGTTTTGCTCTTCTTTAGTTTTTCGGCAAGGTCCCTTACCGGCACGTCCTTCTCGATCTCGTTGTTGTCCTTGTCGAGTATGACTGCCTTAAGCGAACCCGCCATCGATGCAAGCATGCCCTTGAACGTTTCCTGCTCCGGGCTCAATTTGACTGCGGCAGTCCGTCTCTCTTCGCGTGGCTCGCGTCTTTCGCGCCTCTCGCTTCCCTCGTCCCGCTGCCTCTCTTCGCCCCTGCGTCCCTCCGGCCTGCGACCTTCGCGTTGTTCCCTTGGCTGTTGCTGCGGCACGGGTTCTTTTTGCGGCATCTCCTTTCTTGCGGATGCGGAACCCCTCTGCGGCATTGCGACCGGAGATGCGCTTATCTCCTCTATCGGCACTTCCTTTGGCGCCTGCAGGCCGTACATCTCTGCGTAATGGTCTGCGGATATCTTGTTCTTTAGCGCTTTCATTACGAGCTTCTGGGGTATCTCCTCGACCTCGCGGGTCTTTGGCGCGCGGGCGACGAAATCGATTTCTGCGACCTGGAAAAGCTCTTTGAGTATAAGTTCTCCGCCGCGGTCGCCGTCAACGAAGGCTGTGACGGTGCGTTCCTTGCAGAGGTCTATGACGGTCTGCGGGACGTTCGTGCCCTCTACAGCCACCGCGTTCTTTATGCCGTTCTTCAGGAGGTTTAGGACGTCGTTTCTTCCCTCGACGATGATTATGTCGTCGCTCGTGGCGACGTTCGGGCCTGCCGGAACCTTGTCGGGTCCGAGGAATACTATCTCCTCGACCTGGACCGCGTCGCGGACAGACGAGGTTATGTCCGCGCTCTCGGTTTCCGATTCCCTCAAAATCTGGCTGAGCAGCTGTTTTGCGCGCTCAACTATCTGCTGGCGGCGTATAACGCGTGTATCTTCTATTTTGGTCACGGTTATCTGCGCCTTGCACGGCCCCACGCGATCGATGGATTCGAGTGCTGCGGCGAGTATCGCGGTTTCGACCTTGTCAAGCGAGGAAGGCAGCAGTATCTCGCCTTCGCTCTTTCCCTTCTTGGCGTCTATTTCGACTTCTATACGCCCCACGCGGGCGCCTTTCTGCAGGTCGCGCAGGTCAAGTTCGTTCCCGAGGAGCCCTTCGGTCTGGCCGAATACCGCCCCTATGACGTCAGGTTTTTCGATGACGCCGTCTGCCTTTATGTGTGCCTTTATCAGGTATTTTGTCGTTGATGGATCTATGACCATTTAACTCTCTCCATTCCTTATTTTGATTCGGATTGATAGGTTCACGAAAAACAGCGCCGACACGGTCGTTGGTACGCCAACACGGGTGCGAACTGTTGTATTCGCACCAACTATGGCGTAAGGGGTTCTTGCGATTTCAAAAACTCTTGAATCGCATCAAGAGTTCTGACATTGCGGTGAATGTGAAATGTGAAGTCGTGAACGTGCAAGTGCAACGTTTTTCGTTGCGCTATTTTTCAACAGTTAATCATCAAAGCCCTATTAAAGGTTTTACCACGCCGGAAAAAGGGCGGACGCATCCGTTTTTCCCCCTTGCGAGCCCAATGATTAAAACCGATGATCGGATTCATACGTGAGAATCATGTCCAAAATAATAATAACGGGCGGCGGTGCGGCAGGCTCGACCGCGGCCCAGTTCGCACGCAAACAGGATCGCAAGGCGGAAATAATGATCGTGGAAAAAAGCGGGTATCCGCAGTATTCCAAATGCGGCCTGCCCTATGCATTGAGCGGCGTCATTCCGGAGGTTTTCGGGCTTATCGAGTTTGGCGAAGAGTGGTTCGAAAAGGCGAAGATAACTCTCCGCCTCGACTCCGAGGTCGTCGCGGTCGATGCCGCATCCCGCCGCGTTACGATACGGGACCGGAAGAATGGCTCGGAAGAGGAAGTCGAATACGATTCACTCATAATAGCCACCGGCGCCGAGGCTGCGATGCCCCAGATAGAAGGCGCAAGGCAGGAGGACGGAAGCGTCACCGGCGGCGTAATTCCGCTTCGGACGCTCGACGACGTCATACTGGCAAAATCCCTGTGCGAAGGCGCCAAGAGCGCGGCGGTGATAGGCGCCGGCCTGATAGGCATGGAGACAGCCGAAGCGCTCCACCATATGGGCATACCGACCACCATAATCGAGTACATGCCAAACCTTTTGCCCGTGATGCTCGACGAGGACATGTCGAGGCTGGTGGATGAGAAGGTGATGGCCGCAAAGGGGCTGTCCGTGCTTGTCAACCACGCCGTAACTAGGATACGCTCGTCCGGCGGCAGGGTTTACGGCGTAACCGCAAGGAACCGCGCCAGCGGCGGGGAAAAGGAGGTTCTGGCAGACCTCGTTGTCATGGCGACAGGCAACAGGCCGAACGTCGCGGTTGCAGGAATGGCGGGATGCGAAACCGGAGTTACGGGAAGCATAAAGGTGAACTGCAGAAGCGAAACGGGCGTTCCCGGCGTATACGCCTGCGGCGACTGCACCGAATACGGCGATTTCGTCACAGGGCTGCCGATTCCGGTTGGCATGGGGACGGTGGCTGTCAGGCAGGGGCGTGCGGCAGGGGTGAATTCCGCAGGCGGGAATTATGAAATAGTCGCAGGCATACTGTCAACGAGGGTCACCGACGTCTTCGGGGTGCAGGTCGCAGCAGTCGGGCCTACGGTTACCCAGCTCGAAAAGGCGGGCGTAACGCCTGTTGCGGGCAAGTTCTCGGGCTCGACCCTGCCGCACTATTTCCCGGGCGGAAAGCCGCTTAACGCAAAGGTTCTGGTTCACCCCGAAACCGGAAAGATACTCGGCGCCCAGCTCGTGGGTGAGGAGCAGGTCCACCAGCGCATAAACGGTTTTGCAGCCGCAATCCAGGCAGGGATGACCGCAAGCGAGTTCTCGAAACTCGAAACTGCGTACGCCCCGCCGGTCGCGCCCACACTCGACGTCATAACCCTCGTGTGCGATGCCGCTATGGCAAAACTCGGGCGAAAACAGTCAAATTGAGGCTGACTATTAATACCAAAAAAAGCCTAAAAAGAGGAATCCCGTCCAATCTTTTGATTAATGATTTTGTGATTGGCAGAAATTCATTGCC
>PGXE01000013.1 GCA_002838935.1 Thermoplasmata archaeon HGW-Thermoplasmata-1
AGGAAGCTTCGCTTCCGAGATAAGACGAATACAAGCGAAGCGCGTATTCTGTCAGTATCGAAAACTGCCTGATCGGTGGGCAGCAGTTTTCTCGTCGTAGCATGAAAAAACTACCTGTATGGTTACCAGTAGTTTTTTCACCCGCCCTCCTATCACACCTCAATTCAGCACAGGCGAATAATGTAACCTCGCGGGGTTAGATACCCTACGCGACCGTTAAGCCTGAAGATAACCCTTTACGAAATTCCATGAAAGCGAGGAATGCCCCATCACCGCATCGACGAACATCTTTTCCTGCGAAGAACCCCTCATGTCATATTTGTCCTCAAAGCTCAAAATCCCCTCAAGCTCCTTTGCGATAAGGCGCACCTGCACCTGCGTCAGCTTACCCCCTTTTCGTATCTCCCCAAGCACGTTCATGAAGTAACCGATTCCCCGCGCCCGGTCAGACGAGAGATTCCGAACTGCGCCGCAGTGGACGCAGTGGGGGTGTCTTGCAATTCTGCCAGAACCGTCACCCACAGGCAGCCATGCCTTCTCTTCCGAACCGCAATCCTCGTGAACGTGACTCATCCTGTTTCCTCCAGCCGCTTTTCCATCTTTGAAATGTTACTACATCTCATTGTTCGCAATTCACGAACTAAAAGTTCGCAATCTACGAACTATTATATACATACACAGTTTTTCAAGCGCTCCTTCTTATGACCCGTGTCATCACCTTTATCATCATCGCCAGAACCGCGCCTATGGCGCCGATTATGGCAAAGACCGCAGTTACAAGCGCAAAGGGTATCGAGAACACCCCGCTTATGTTGTATCTTTGAAGCGTAAATATCGCCATGAACACAGCGGTCACCATGCACAGGAATGACGGCACGCCGACAAAGAGCAAAGGGTGCCGTTCAAGCGTGAACCACATTATGTGGTCTAGAACCCCCATCGCGTGCTCGAACGGCCCCTTCGTGGAGCCGTCCACCCCGTCGTATTTGCAGGAAATCTGAACCTCGGAAAAGCGAAGCGAGTTGCCCGCCTTCATCAGCATCTCGCTCTCGACAGAAAAGCCGTCGCCGCTTATTTTCGGAAGCAGAAACTCGACCGCCTTCCTGTTGAATGCGCGGTATCCGCACTGGCTGTCCGTAACCCTGCCCCCGCTGCTCATCGCGGTCGCATAGTCAAGCACCCTTTTGCCCGCCTTTCTCCATGCAGGCATCTCCGTTTTCTCACCGAACCGAAAGCCGAGCGATATGTCCGCCTCGTCCTTTTCAAGGGGTTCTAGAAGCCGCGGTATCTCAAGGGGGTCGTGCTGCATGTCCCCGTCTATCAGGATGACCGCATCGTAATTCTCCTCAAGCGCAAAGGAGAACGCGGTTTTTACGCCCGCGGCCTTGCCCTTGTTCTTGCCATGCCTCAAAATCTTTGCTCCCGCGGCCTCCGCTATCGCCGCAGTGGAATCCGCACTTCCGTCATCAACGACGAGCACGCAGTCCGCAAGGGGCAGCGATCTCAAGACAACGGAGCCTATCGCCACCTCTTCGTTGAAGGCGGGTATCGCAACAAGGGTTCTCATGGTATCACTACTTTTGGGATGCGCCGCGAAAAACCGGCACCTCGCTCTCTTTTAAATGTATTGATTGCTCCCATTATAACGCTTTTGCATTCCCCCGTTCGTTCCTCTTTTATACCGCCTGTGCCATATCAAACGGCAGAGTGGTGAAAAATGCTGCCGTTGCCTTCGATAACAGCTCACGGAATGACGCAGTTCCTTTTTGTCGGCCTGTGGTTTCTTCTACTGCTTGTCATCCCCGGTTTCATCTGCTCGTCGCTGCTCTTCCCGCGCCTCGGCTATCTCGCAAGATGCGCCGTGGGCGTGGTCCTCTCGTCTGCGACACTCTCGACGCTCCCCTTTCTCATACACAAGCTCATAGGCCAGCCGATAACGGACAACCTCGGCATCGCCTGCCTTGGCGCTGCGGTTGCGGCATCCTTCGGGTTGTGGCTCGCAAGAAGGCTGCTCTTTAGAATCCCCCTCAAGATGGAGCGCATCCCCTACCGCCATACGCTCCTGCTCCTTTTGCCGATACTCGCGTTTGGCGCATACCTAAACTTCTACCCCCACATCGCCAACGCATTCCCGATACACGTCGATGAATGGTTCCACTATGCTTACGTTGAAGGCATAATGTCCTCGCATTCGCTCACATTCGAAAACCCGTTCTTCTCCTCGTCGAACGTTACCGCGAACATCGAGGGCGGCTTCCACGTCCTGCTCGCATTATTCAGCGGGCTCTCCGGCATCGGCCTGCGGTCGCTCTTCCTCCTTTTGCCGGTTTTCGTATTCGCGTCCATGCAGGTCGCGGCGTTCGTTCTCGGCAAAGAAAAATGGGGGCTTGGCGCCGCGTTCTTTGTCGGACTCATACCCACGACGCTTCGCATCCTCGGCCCGGCGTTCCTCGTTCCGGTCGCGCTCGGGATGCTCTTTGTCCTCGTGCTTCTCATAATCGCATCAGGGAAACCCGGCCTCTACTCCTACGGCGCGATAACAGTTCTTTTCATCTCACTCATCCTCATCCATCCCCCGTCTATGGCGATGGGGATGATAGCCGTCGCCGCGCACGGGATAAACGCGTTCATATCGAAGGGCGGCATGAACAAGTTCCACGGCATAATGCTCGGCGCATCAATCGCGCTCCCGTTCCTTGCGGGATACGTCATCTACTCCAGCTTCAGGTTCCTCGTAGACCGCGCCTGGAGCGACGTAATGTCCGACCCGCGATTCGCCTATACCTACGTCCTCCCGAAGATGGGCGACTGCTTCATGGCGCTTGGCATTGCGGCAATCGTCCTTGCGGCCGCAGGCACGTTCTACGCTTTCTACAAGGGATGCGCAAAGGAGCGCGCGCTTGCCGTATGCGCGGCCGCGATGCTTGCGATAATGCTCATGTTCGAAAAAGCCGGCTGGGGGGTCGCCATACTCTACGACCGGGCGGGGCAGTTCTCGATGCTTTTTCTTGCCGCCCTTGCCGGAGTCGGGCTTCTTGGCGCAACCGGGCTTGCCCATTTTGCCGTGGAAAAGGGAACCGCAAAACTTGCGAAGGGCAGGGAATTTTTCAGGAATTGGGACGCCCGGCGTTTCTTCAACCCGCGCGCGATTACAACACTATTCATCTGCGCCGCAGTCGTGTCGGTATCGGTCGTCGGCTCGCTTGGCGTTCGGGCCGACGAGCCGTATTACATAGTGATGGACGATACGCGCTGGAGCGACTACGAATGGATAAAGGAAAATCTGGTCGGACCCTCAGAAAAGCCCATCTACGGCATCTCGCCCGACCTTCTCGGCGCAAGCGCGATGTGCGCGGTCAGCGGCATGAAGGTGAAGTTCGCGGTCCATCCGGGGATGAGATACGGCCAGTTCAACGAGGTCTACGCCTTCTTTGCCGGCAACTGCGGCAATACCGCATTCCTCACAAAATACGGCATAACCGTGGTCTACGGCCCGTGGAGCGTGAACAACCCGGATCTCGAACAACAGGAAAACCCGCGGGTCTGGGTTTTGAGGAAATGAGGGCTTGTGCTTTACGCAGGGGGCAATTTCGTATATGCTCCGTTGCGCAGGACCTTCTGCCCGCTCATATCAAATTTCTCTGCCTGAATTCCAGCCACGTCCTAAAGAGCGGGTCGACAAAACCGTAATTTCGATCCAATATCCCTTTTTTGATTAATTCCGCCAGCGCTATCTGGACGCTGCTTGCCGAACCAAGTTCGTACTTCCCGATGAAGTCCCCGGAAAGAGGCTTCCCGTGCGGCTCCAGCGCCAGCCCTTTCAATATCTGCCGCTGCCTTTTGTTCTTAACCGCATCCAGGTCGTCGTTGAACTCACCATCCAGTTCGCCGCAGAGGGTCATAACGGCCTTACCGACCGATTCCGGCGTGACCCGCCCGCCCCCGGCGGCCGTGGAGTAAAGCCTGTGGCACACCTGCTGCGTTCTTTGCGGATTGCCGTCTGTAAAACGGTAAATCTCGGATATCGCCTCATCCGTCACCCCGCCAACATCGGAAAAACTCTCTTTGATGAATGGGATAAATGATCCTATGGGAACCGGGCCGAGTGTAACCGACCGAAGTTGTTTATAAAATGGGCGCGTTTTTTCGTTCACCATGGCCTCAAGCAGGTGCTGTTTGGAGCCTGAAAGGAGATAACTGACCATGTCCTGATCCTGCATCACGCTTCGAAGTATCTTCTCCACACGATGGCCCCGAAACTCCGAGATGCTCTGGCATTCATCCAGAACCACTACGACATCCTTGCCCCTCTTCTCGGCCATTTTCTGAATCATTTCCAGAGATTCACGCAACGTTTTTTCTTTTTCCACCGAATCAAGCTTTACCCCTATCTTGCCATCCGGTTCCAAGGTCAAAAGAGGTCTTGCGCTAGTTATCCACTCCCTAAGTGCAACCGCGGCCTTTTCGATTTTTCCATACGCGGCATTCACAATGCCGGATACTATATTCTCCGCTATCTCTGATTCTGTAGAACACTCCCAAAGATCGACGTAGATGGCAATCTTCTCGTTTTTTACACTATCCAGGACTTTTTTCAAAAGCGAGGACTTGCCCAGTCTCCTTGGAGAATGCAAGAGTATGTTCTCCCTGTGCCGAACTGCCTCGATGAGCATTTCCAGCTCTTTTTCCCTATTTACGAATGATTTGCCCCTTGCGATGCGTTGGTAGTCGAACGGATTTTTCATTTTATCATATCCGATAAAGTAAATTACGTATAAATACGTTATGTATTTTTACATAATATCTATGCTATCTTCACTTCAAGTTTTGCCGGTGGCTGCACCGACGCCCCGTTTCTCACGAAATACGGCATAACCGTGGTCTACGGCCCGTGGAGCGTGAACAACCCGGATCTCGAACAACAGGAAAACCCGCGAGTCTGGGTTTTGAAGCAATGAGCCGCCGCCGGATTCGTTCAAGATGATAATAGAATGAACGATTGTTCAATATAAAAGCATTGTTGTTCATTATATTGATATGACGCTATTTGGGAACTTTTCATTTGCTCTGATAAATATATTGATACTTTTGAGGGATTTGAAAGATTTGAATTTATTTCCTGCGTTTTTTCAATGCGGCGCTGCCGAGAAGAGCCGTCAAACCGGTTGCAAAAAGGACAAGGGTTGATAATTCAGGGGTTGGATAGTTTGGAGAACCCGCTGGCAGTGTGACTGAACTGGGGTGAATGGTAGAATTATAATACACGACTAAATCGCCTGTGGCCGTGCTGACCCAATATATTTCTATAGCTATGCGGCCACCATAATTAACAACAAATGTATTGGCATTCTCCTTTAGCGTGGAAATCATCTCAATTGAGCCGGCACTGCTTGTTTTGGGTTGTTTCTCCCAAATTTGTGTGTTGTCCCCTTGTAATGTGATATTATGTAGCCTAACATAAACAATTTTGTTGTTATCTTCGCTATTCAAGGCTTTCACCCAAAAAGCCACGTTCCAATCTCCGCTTGGAAAAGACAGGTCTTGTCCTGCGGCTTCGTTAACGTACCACCACACACGCTGGCTTTTTGAGAGAGTTATAGATTGAACGGTTTCTTCCGAAGGCGTTGTTTTATCCATCAACTTGTCGTATGCGTGTTCTGAAGGAAACGAAAATCCGCTTGCACCCGTGTCCTTAAGATACCACGTCTGCGACCCAGCCGCAGCGACAGGCGCAATACAAACTGCAAGCATTACAAACGCAACGAATACAGCCGAGATTCTCCTCATGACAGAACCCACCGGGTATGAATCGCAATGATAGTATAAATTACTTGCCGTAATTGAAATTTTATAAAAGAATATCAAGAATAAAATCCGCGGGTTGATGGCCTAGCGCGGACATCCGCCCAAAACAAGGACCCTAAACCGCAACTACCTGTTTCACCTGTGGAATCTCCTGCCGCAGTTTCCTCTCGACGCCCATCTTGAGGGTCATCTGCGCCATCGGGCAGGTTCCGCACGCGCCGCAAAGACGGACCTTCACTATGCCGGCCGCCTCGTCCACGTCCACAAGCTCTATGTCGCCGCCGTCGGCCTGAAGCATGGGGCGTATCGTCTCTATTACCTTTCTTACCTCTTCCTTCATGATGATTACCGCACGGGAATGAGTCCGAGGTTTAAAATAACTGTCGAAAAATCGGTTTTTTGAAAAGATGGGCGCGTATCGATCGCACCTTACATCGATATGGCGCCGGCGGGGCAGGCGTCAACGCAGGCTCCGCACTCGACGCAGGCGTCGGGGTCGACCTTCGCCTTGTCGCCGTCCATCGATATCGCACCGGCGGGGCAGGCGTCAACGCAGGCTCCGCATCCTACACAGGCATCCTTGTCTACTACTGCAGGCATCTTTTTACCTCCTTTTGGGTGGTTCCATAATCGGTTTACCCTTTTTTATTGTTATCGCCGCAAAAAACGCCGCGAATCGCCAGAAAGGTTATATACAAAAATAGCGAAACTAATGGAACTATGAAAACAGGTCAGGTTTTGCGAAAACTCGAACGAAACAGCAAGACGATATAACATCGAATAATATGTATAATATATGACAAGGAGTGAGAAAATGGACACAGAGGAGATTAACGAAATAAAGCAGAAGGTTGCGGACGCAGGTCGATACATACGCGACGCGGGACTCGTCCACGGGGAATCGGGCAACGTAAGCATAAGGATCGACGAGGGGCGCGTGGCAATCTCGCCGAGCATGATACCTTACGACGACATAGAGGCAAAAGACGTGCTCGTAATCGACTTGGAAGGCGACGTTCTGGAGGGGGACCTAAACCCGTCGAGCGAGTCGAAGATGCACCTTGGGATCTACAAGGCAAGGCCGGACGTGGGGGCTATCGTCCACACCCATCCGGTCTACGCCAGCGCGATAGCGGTCTGCAGGCAGGACATACCCGTATTCATAGACGAGATAGTGCCGATACTAGGCGGCGGGGTAACGGTCTCGGAATACGGGATGCCGGGAAGCGACGAACTTGCGCAAGGAACGGTGGATGCGCTTGGCAAAAAATACGCGGCTCTCGTCGCAAACCACGGCGCTGTCGCATGCGGCAGGACTATCGAGGCGGCAATAAAGCACGCGGAATCACTTGAACGGGTCTGCAAGATATACCTGCTCTCAAAGCTTGCGGGAACGGTGGTGTGCCTTCCAGACGACGTCGTCGAGATGCAGCAGTCCATATTCGAGATAAAGAACTCGCTTTGATTTTTTCAAAAGCTTTCATTTTTATAATAAAAACGAATAATACTCTCTTGAAAAAGGTGGCACGATGTACGGAGTCAACGGCAAAATCCTGACTGTCGACCTCTCCAGCAAAACGATAGTGGAGGGGGCGGTGGCGGAAGAGACATACAGGAACTTTCTAGGCGGCTACGCGCTTGGGGCGAAGTATATCCTTGACAACACCCGTCCCGGATACGACCCACTAGGAGAAGAGGCGATACTGGGTTTCACGACCGGTCTTTTCACTGGCACGGGAATCCCTTTTAGCGGCCGCTACATGGTGTGCGGCAAGTCGCCGCTGACAGGCGGCTGGGGGGATGCTAACTCGGGCGGGGCCTTTGGCGGTGCGCTCAAGTCGTCGGGATACGACGCGGTTTTCGTAAAAGGCATATCGGAAAAGCCGGTCTACCTCTCGATAATCGACGGGGTGGCCGAACTTCTCGATGCCGCAGACGTATGGGGAAAGGATGCGATAGAAACTGAGGAAGCTCTTGCAGAAAAACACGGCAAGGTCGAGGTCGCCTGCATAGGGACATCAAGCGAAAAACTATCTCTCATATCTGGCATAGTGAACAACAGGGGGCGGATAGCTGCGCGCTCGGGGCTTGGGGCGGTGATGGGCTCCAAAAGGTTAAAGGCGGTCGTCGTGCGGGGAAACGCGAAAGTAGAGGTCAAGGACAGAAAGGAGCTTAACAGGCTTACCGCAGATTACCTAAAGCCGTTCAAGAAGAAGTCGCCTGCGGTTATGAAGTTCTTCCTAAGGCATATACGCCCCGTCGTACCGCTTATGCGCATGTTCGGCATGGGCATGGACGCAGGTCCGCGCTCTGGCACGATAACGGTCTACAAGGACTACGGCACCTGCTTTGCCACAGTCGTTTCCGCGGAGACCGGAGATTCGCCGGTCAAGAACTGGGACGGCATCGGCTACCTCGACTTCCCGCCTTCAAGAAGCGACAGGATAAGCGACGAGGCGGTCATAAAATACCAGAAGAAGAAGTATTTCTGCAAATACTGCCCCGTCGGCTGCGGCGGCATATTCGAGGTCGGGGACGGCAAGTATCCGCTAAAGGAGACGCACAAGCCCGAATACGAGACGCTCTGCGCTTTCGGGACGCTCTGCCTGAACGACGACCTTGAAACGATAATGAAGATAAACGACCTGTGCAACCGCTACGGCCTCGATACCATATCGACCGGCGGAGTGTGCGCATTCGCGATAGAGTGCTACGGGCGCGGGCTTATCTCGAAGGAGCAGGCCGGGGGACTCGAACTGCGCTGGGGCGACGGCGATGCGATCGTCCGCCTCGTCGGGATGATAGGCCAGAGAAAGGGCATGGGCGACCTTCTTGCGGACGGCGTGAAGCAGGCGTCTGTGCGAATTGCGGGCTCAGGAGAATTTGCAGTGCACGCCGGAGGGCAGGAACTGCCGATGCACGATTCGCGCTATGACCCGACGCTCGGCCTTGCCTATTCCTGTGACCCGACTCCGGGAAGGCATACGCAGTTCAGCGAGGGGATGGCGAAGCTGTCCGGGTTAAGAGAACTGTTCCCGGGCGAGAAAATACCAAAGTCTAAAAAATACGACTACGACAAAAAAGGCATGGTCGCGGCGCTGCACGCCAAATACATGCAGGTGCTGAACGCCTGCGGCATGTGCTTCTTCTCCCCGCTGATGAACCCGCCGCCGTTCGTCGAATACATCAACGCCATAACCGGATGGGGATTCGACCACGCGCGGCTTATGGAAACGGGCGAGAGGATACAGACGATGCGGCAGATGTTCAACATCCGCGAGGGGATTGACGTTGCGAACGTGGAGATGGCGGGGCGGGCGCTTGGAAGGCCGAAGCTGGACAAAGGACCGAACAAGGGCGTTACGATAGACCTCGAACGGATGAGGAAAGACTACTTCGAAGAGATGGGTTGGGATGAAAAAGGGCATCCGAAAAAGGAAAGGTTGAAGATAAAATAATTATTGGCAACGATATAACTAGGTTAACAAATCATCCCTGAAAAAAGGCATCCTCAAAGGAGGTTATCAACGAGGCGGACTCTTCCACCATGTTAACTTATTTATGCCGGAATCAATAATAAGAGAAAAGTATTTTTCGATAATTAACAAACATTGCTATCTTTTCTTATAGGGTTTAGATATCAAACTCAAAATAAATGTGCCGACCAAACATGAAACTACCTCGAACCCCGGAATTGTAAAAGAGTTCTTATTGGATATTTCTATTGTAATCTCATCTAACCCGAGACCTGCTGAATGTCCGTCCTCGACAGAATTGATTGCGCCGATAACGCGTAATGAGTAGTTCCCCAACGTCGTATTGCCTGGAATCTTTAGGGTCAACGAATTAGACGCTTCCCCGTATTGAAAAACGCTGTTGTTTATGACTTTTTTCTCAAGTGAGTAATTCCAATTTTGGGGAATGTCGATTTTAAAGGTCATGTTCATCTCTGAAAAACGACTATAAACAGTAAATGGAATTGTCACCGACGTTCCGGGTTTGACCGAAAATCTCGATTTTTCAATTTTTACCCCCGCCGAATTGTTTAATTTATGCCCATCGCATGCCGCGTTTGCACCATAAGATGAAGCATTGCCCCCGGCCCCACCATTGATTGACATAAGTGGATTTTCAGGCAAGCTACTTTTTGCGTCTCCCCCCTCTCCCCCAAACGATATCACCGGGAACCCTGTGCCTCCGTTTCCTGCCGAAAACGTGCCGTTTCCTCCGATACCCGCGATTAAATTGAACGCAAGTGCGTTTCCTCCGCTTCCCGCCGTACCACCATCCGTCCAGCAATCTCCGCCTTTTCCGCCCAAAGAATAAGCGCCCCCGCCCACCCACCATTGCCGCCAAAATTGCTGAACTCAAAAGGTGCGTTTCCGTTTCCACCATACCCCCCTATCGCCGTTGCGTTTCCACCATACCCCCCGTTGCCCCCTGCCCCGATTCGTTATTTTTTCCCATGCCCCATTGCCACCGACGGCTAGCGCCCATCCGCCATTGCCCCCGATGGTTTCTCCGTCTCCGCCGTTGCCGCCGTAAGTTTAAAAACCGCCTCTTATATACCTGTGTGCACCAGTCAGACTCGTTGTTGCCCTAAAGGATTGAAAGTTATGACCGACATGACGGCCCGCCAGAAGTACGACTTCAAACGAACCCTAGAGGAGATAATGGCCATGCGCGGCCAGCATACCGAGCTTATAAGTCTCTACGTCCCGCCGACAAAGCAGATAAGCGACGTGGTCGCCTACCTCAGAAACGAGTACTCGCAGTCGTCCAACATAAAGTCGAAGACCACGAAGAACAACGTCATGGGCGCCATAGATTCGATAATGAGCAGGCTGAAGCATTACCGTCAGCCGCCGGAAAGCGGGCTCGTGTTCTTTGTCGGAGAGGTAATAACCGGCAACAACCAGACGACCATGACAGTGAACGTGATAGAGCCGCCGCAGCCGATAACCACTTTCAGCTACAGGTGCGACTCCACATTCAACATCGAACCACTCAGCGGAATGATGGTCGAGAAGGAGGTGTTCGGCATGCTCCTAATCGACAGGCGCGAGTGTACGATCGGCATATTGCGCGGCAAGAAGATAGAACTCAAGCAGTACATGACCTCCCAGGTTCCGGGAAAGCACGGCCGCGGCGGACAGTCGCAGAAGCGTTTTGAGAGGCTAACGGAAATTGCGGCCCACGATTGGTTCATAAAGTGCGGCGAGGTGGCATCCGGTGTGTTCATGGCCGAAGAGAATCTTAAAGGGATATTCATCGGCGGACCCGGACCCACCAAGAGGGTTTTTTCCGAAGGCGGATTTCTGCATTACACACTTGAGAAGCATATCGTGGATCTCTTCGATACAGGCTATACGGATGAGTTCGGACTAAAGGAGCTCGCCACTACTGTCACCGGCTCCATACAGGAACTCAGCCTGACCGGAGAAAAGGAGCTGATGCGTAGATTGCTTCGCGAGATACAAAAAGAGGGGGGTGGGCTATCGGTCTACGGTGAGAACGAGGTGCGCCACGCACTGGAGCTCGGTGCGGTCGAGACGCTTCTCATGTCCGAGAATCTGCGCACCTACCGTCTGCTGCTGAAATGCCCGGAATGCGGTTATTCGGAGAAGAAAACCGTGAGGGAGATGCAACTGTGCGAGGGGTGGCAGCCGCTGCGGTGCGAGCAGTGCGCGAACAAGCCGCAGATGACGGTTGCCGAGAAGGTGGACATCATAGACGAGCTTTCCGAGCTTGCCGAGGCTTCGAACGCAAAGGTGGAACTTATCTCCCCGGACAGCGAGGAAGGAGAGATACTCAGCAAGGCTTTTGGAGGGATTGCTGGAATTTTACGGTATAAACTTGGATAAAATCCGGCACGACTCCCGCAAGACAGGGGCTACGGCCCGTTAAGTGTTGTTAGGCATTTCACCATTCGCGAAGTAGTGGGTGCTTCTTCCCGTATGCCGCTCTTCGACGAGTTCGACTCCGCGAAGCTGCCCGACGTGCCAGTTCACAGTCGAGTGAGCAAAACCCATGCGCTCGGCGAGAATCCTCTGTATTATGCCCGGGTTATCCTTTATTATTCCGTATATCTCCTGCGTGGCCCTGTTCTTTAGAACCGCCTCGCGCTCACGCTTCCAGTAGTCGATTTCCCCTTTTATGAAGAACCGCCTGCTGCGCCCGTGCCTTACAGAGGTTACGTATCCCTCCCGTTCCAGAACGTCGAGGTGGTATGCGACCTGCCCCCAGCCGACGCCGGAGATCTTTTTCAGTTCGCTCATATTCATCCCGCGGTTATCCTTTATGGCCGCGAACATCCGGTAACGGGTCTCGTGCTCAAGCACCATGTTCTTTTTTACCTTTGAATATAGGGGGACGACGAATATCTTCGCAAGGCCGTATTTGAGGTTTGGAAGAGCGTAGATTATTGCGCCGAGAACGCCGAGAATGGAGAATCCGACGGCAGTCTTCTCCACGCTTTCGACCGATATCCGGAACCACGACGGCGGCTCGTTGCCGGACGCGGCTTCCGTGCTGCCCTTGGATACAACCCCGCCGGGGCTGCCGCCGATACCGCCGATACCCGCCCCCATCGAGAAACTGCCGTTGCCCCACATCTCGATTAACATGTCCATGCGCCCGTCTTCGGCGTTTATACCCAGCAAAGAGTATTCCACCTCGTAGTTTATCGCCGGCTGTGGTAATACGCCCATGCCGTAGTCGGCGCGATAGTGCCCCATCGCTATCGAGATCGGCACGGCCTTATCCTCGGAATACCAGCTCCCCAAGGGAGTTACGCCAAAGCCCCAGTCCAGGTAATCGAACTCCGTTTCCCGGAAGCGCGGGCCGCGTTCTCTTTCCCAGAGTTTTATTAGCGAACCCACGGTCGGGAGCGGTGTTCCGGCAGGCCACGGGCGCGGCTCATCCCGGCAGGTGCAAGAGTTTCCGGTATTTTCCACCCACCTGACGTCGGGGGCATAGCGAAGGACGTTGAGACAGGAGACCGCCTCGTAACCGCCGCCGGAGCCGCCGGCATCGCTCAACACCATCCGCCACTCATAAGTTTCTATGTGTTTTCCCAGCATTATGTCCGATACGAGATCTTCTATGCCTTCGGTCTCGTTGTAGTCGGTGCTCACGAGATAGCTTAATTCCTGGAGGTAGCAGCCGGGATTTTTCCCGAGATAGCCGTCAAGGTCGCAGTTATCGTCCTGCAGCAGGTTCTCTATGGCATCTCCGAGGTTGTAGGGCAGGTCGCAGTCGGCGCCGTCCTGCGGCGCGAAGCCGTGAGCGGGCTGGAGCCAAGCAAGCATCTCGTTTCTTGTAATCGCTTCCGCCATATCATTTTCTATGGACTCTGCGGCGGCATTCGCATCATCCCCGTTTTCGTAATCCTCGGGCGGCAGGAGCTCTTCGGGGTCGATCCACCAGCCCCACTCGCGCCAGGACCACGGGACAGGCCCGAACCCGGGTTCGTAGTCGAGAAGGAGTTTTGTCTCTATCTCGTTCTCGACGCTTCCGTCCGCCGCATAGATCGTTACGTATAGCTCGCGCAGCAGGAAATAGGGGAGTTCGGAACACCACCACGTTTTCTCTATCACAATTACCCCGCCATCTCCGGATGCGGCGCAGGTTTCATACTGCCAGTCACGATAGGCCGCGCCGGGCTCATATTCACAAATGTCGGTGCATGCGACGCAGTCGTAACCGTTTATGTTTTTTACCTCCGAGCCGAAGAGACCGTCCTGCGGAGCCCATCCGCCGAGGAGCAGTTCCATTTCGGAGGGCGGGTTTTCGGTATAGGTAAGGGTGCAGTTCTGGAACACGAGACATGATGCCGCCGGCCCGAAATCGTATTCATAGAACCTGAATACAAAACCCATGCCGGTTTCATCTACAACCACTTCTAATTGGTCGGTATCCCCGGATTCGTTAATATATACCACAAATAGGGGTATGATATACGACAGGTCGCCGGATTCACTGTTTTTACCTCTGTGAACGACAGGAAAAACGTCCCCTGATGGCGCGCCCCAAAAAAAGTCCCCGGCCGTGCCTGTTATGATAGGGTCGACCCCGGTTGTGGAACAAACTCCCTCCGCGATCCTCACGCAGTTTTCCTCAATTCCAAGCGCGTTCAGCTTTTTCTCAAAAGTTTCCCCGATTTCCACCTTATACCAGTCCTTGACGTAAACCGGCTCTCCGTCTTTTGTCTCTTCGTAAGAAAGGGAATAGGTCGCGACATCGCCCATCCTCGAATAAGGCACTGTCACGCTGAAGCCTTCTTTAGAATCTCCGGAAACGTACTCCACGGCCGCGCTCGCGGCAAGAAAGAGCATGAGCGCGGCTAGCGTTATGCCCACGATCTTGAGCGTTCTTTTTGTGCCGCCTGCGCGTTTTCCTTCTGCGTCCATTTTAGAGTCACCAATTCCCGGATTTCCTGCAAGGCTTATATTTAGATTGGATAGGTCTTCGACGAATCGGCGAACCGGGCAGCCGGAAGCGTGGCAAAGACAGTAGGGTTATGGCGAACGGAGATTGCAGGGATGCGTGTCCGGCGGCCACATCACGAATTCCTCGAATCCAATCCGTTTGCGAAATATCGAATCGTTCTCCCATCTCTTTTTTCGCTGACCAGATCCACGCTTTTGAGTCTGCCTACGTGCCAGTTTACGGCCGGATGCGAGATGCCCATGTGGTCTGCGACACTGCGTTGTATCGCACCGGGGTTGCGCATTATGAAGTCATATATATATCTGGATGTGGCTTCCTTCAAAACCGCATCCTGTTGCTGTTTCCAGTAGTCCTTTTCGCCACTGACGAAGAACCGCCTGCTCCGTCCGTGCTTTATCGAGAGTAGGTAGCCCTCCCTCTGGAGGACGTCGAGGTGGTAAACGGTTTCTCCCCAGCCGATGCCGAGATTTTTTCGCAATGCCGTGATGTTGAGCCCGCCTTCTTTTCCCACCAGTTCAAGCATCCGCGCCCTGATGCCGTGGTCCAGCACCCCTCCCTTGTGCTTGCGGCAGTATAGGGGAACGATGAAAACCTTCGCAAAGCCGTATTTTATCGATGGCAGCAGGTATGCGACGAGTGCGAGAAACCCTGCGGCAGAGAAGCCGATGGCGGTTTTCTCGATGGATTGCACAGAAAGAGAGAACCAAGGCGGAGCAGAGGAACCGTAACTTAGAGAAGATCCTGAATTATCCGATGCTCCTGAGTTTTCATAAGAGAATCCAGAATCATCCACGGATAGTAGCGGCCATCCAAAAGGGTAGTATGAATTTGACGTATATTCCCACAACCGCATCAATCTTCCGTTACTACAATTGAAACGTAGTGTCGAATCCTCTATTTCATATCCATAGCGCGGCGGAATTTCGGTCGGGGGCAACCCGGAATTCCAATAGTCCCCGTAGAAATTCGTGTAACCCACTTTGATTTCGTGATGTATTTGTTCACGTTGGGAATCCGTATAGTTAGCATTGTAAAAGTCGTAATTCCGGTATCTCGAAAAACCATCTACCCCAAAAGAGAACATATTTGCGCAGTTAGACGTGTATTTCGGGTCGCCTCGTTCTTTCCAAGCGCGGATTGCAGAAGACAGGGTCGGCATTTCCTCAAAGCGTTCTGGAGCAGGCAGCATAATCACGCCACAGGACGATATTTCGCTGTTTTCGGTTCTTTTGACCTCATCCGGAATAGAAATTGTCAACTTCGCAGATTCGCCCAAGGGGATGGTTTTGTTCGAATAGCACAAATACCCTTTATCGCTGTATGCCCCGTCGCTGAATATCATTAGCCACGAGCACGTTTTATTTCTCAGAGGGATAGATGAAAAATAGCAGAGGGCGCTGAAATCGTCTTCGGTTGTCGGAAACAACTCTTTATAGTATGCACCTTGCAAATAAGCATCCGGATTATCACGGAGATATTTCTGAAGCGACATATCCGGATCGGCTAAAACGGATTCAAACGCCTGATTCAGGGTATAATCCAATTCGCAGTCTTTTCCGTCCTGCGGAATTCCGTGAACGGAGCTTTTTTCCCAGTCGAACATACTGTTTTGCATTCCTTCGCCAAGAGACCAGAACCGCAGGCGGCCGTCCGCCCACGGAACGGCTTCGCCGCCAGGTGAATAAGAAAGGACAAGACGCGTGGCTATTTCGTCAATTACGCTGTCGTCCTGTCCGGTCACCGTAGCAAAAACTTCGCGAAGGACGAAGTAAGGCGATTCCGACGACCACCATGTTTTTGTGATTTCCTTAACAAAAACCTCTCCGCGAGAAGAGTTCACGGCATAGGTTTCGAAACTCCGGTCACCATCCGGAGCATTACCGACCGTGAACGTTCGTTCTTCCTCTAACGAAACGCACTTTTGGCCATTTATTATCTTAACCTCGGTGCCTTCCCATGCAGCATAAGAGCGGTAGGTTATATCTAAAACTATACTTCCCCCTTGATACCACATTGCGCTTGGATACCAGTTCCATGCTCCATATCCATAGTCAACCATGCGGGCATCCGATTCCGTGTACCATTCAGAACCGCTCCCAGAATCACGTACGTATCTTTCATCGTAATTTGCAAGGTTACAACTTTCGTTAAGGTAATACCTAGTTGATTTTTCTATTACGTTCGTTTTGCCATGCCAAGTTTTTTCAAAGATTTCGGGCGTAACCGTATCTTCGGACTTAACCGTATAATTGAAACTTTCATTTATGGAGACGATTTTTTCTCTCACGCCGAATGCGTTTTCTTCAATCCGTTCTCCAAAATTATCGACCTCTATAGTATACCACTCTTTCTTGTAAAGCGGTTCCGTGTATGTATGATTTTGGAACGAAAGAGAATAACCCGCCACATCCCCGAGTTTGGAGTATGGAACGATTATCCTGACTCCGTCGCCGTTCGCCTCGTTTATCTTCATCTCCGCGAAGTGCACGCCCAAGCTTACGAAGGGAAACGCTATGAGCACTGCTAACGTTATGCCTGTTACGGCAAGCGCCTTCTTCCACCAGTTCCCTTTTCTAGTGTTCATCCGGATTCACCAATCGCCGCATCCCCGTGTTTTGCATATATACAGATTGGATATTTTGTTTACGCATTCCCGCAACCGTTCTACCGCTCGGGCATAATCCTATTTGCCTTTGAAAGGTGGGAACCCGTGCGGCGCATCAAGCGATTTTCGGTTTTTCCCCTGCAACGGCAACACGACCACACAACTTTTCCCAGTAGCATTCTCCCAGTGACATAAAAGAGTATTTTATCTCTTTAAAAGGTTTGTAGCACATGCGGCGTGCGGGCGCGAAAACCTTCTGCGCAACTTCCTAACGTAATATGTAGCCTATATCTCCCTCCCGCGCCACGCGCCAATAAAAGAGCCAACGTTAAATAATGGCAAAACATCCCTCACTTAGTGCTTCCATGCCCACACTTATCGACGTTCTTACCGAGGTTATGAAATCCTACGGCTACGAAACCCAAACCGACTACGAGATGGAAGGCGTCTCCGGGGCCGTTTACACTGTTCCGATATACGCCGTAAAAGGGGACATGCACCTTGTTCTGGACTGCAAGGAGAGCGGCGATGAGACCACGCTTGCGGATATCGGGCTTTTTATAGACACGTTAAAGGACATCGGCGTCGACGCAGGAATCTTCGCGACGGTCGGCCGTTTTGGCAAAGAGGTCGCAAAGGCCGCGGCAACGGAAGGGACGACGCTCTGGGACCGGGAGAGACTCGAGCGCGAGGTAGGTCGGACAATACTTGCGGAGGTCATAGGCGCATCGTCGATACTCCAGGAGCCGTGGGATGCTGTAAGCCGGGAGCCAGACGATGGGCACGGCGTTGGCAAGATCACCGAAGACTGGGGCGTAAGCGAAGATGCCGGGCCGCTTTTCTTTGTCCCGCCGAATGAGATATTCGCGCAAGCGGTTTCGAGCGGCAAAGAGCGCCCGTGGTCGAAAGAGGAAGAACAATTGCGCAACGACTCGTCCTGCGGGCACGGCAGCGATGCCACCGGAGAGCCCGACACCGGATTCATGTTCGACATGTTCGGGCAAACGGACGGTGAGCCGCCGGTTGCGGATACTGCTGTCGGGCCCGGCCATACGGAGAGCCATGATGACGGGGAGAGAATACTTCAGCCGAGGTTCGACGGGCAGATGGCGTCCCGCATAGCGAAAAACCGCATTTTCACAATAGATTCCGAAGAACTCATACTCATACCCTACGAGATATGCGACTATCGGTGCGAACTTCTCGTAGAGGGCAGGCTCGATACAGATTACAAGGTGGGGCGGATGGCCGTCCATGCGAGGCTAAAGAACGCGGACGAGTGGAAAGGCGACACGGCATGGGTGAGCCGAAAGGAGATGCCGGGCGTCAAAATGACCTTTCAGGAGCCGCGCTACGATCTTTCCGAACTCGACGAGGCCGCACTGGATGCGGTCGTGGAGAGAAACAGCCGTGACGTGGAGGTCGAGGTAGACAGCGACGAGGTGACGATAGTCGAGCGCAAGAAAGTCAGGCCGAAGGGCGATGCGATAGAGATAAAATCGCTTGGCATCCACTATCTCCCGATATGGAGATTCAAGGGCAGGAACGGCTTGGTTGAGATAGATGCGACGAACGGCAAAGTGGTCAACGAAGAGCTAAGAAATCGCGTATCGGATGCGGTTCTCATATAGGGGGCGGCTCGTTTTTCACAGGACGGTCGAAATCATTCGACGTAAAAGAAATAGCGCACGCTCTCTATTTGGCATAACGGCAATTTGCGGAAAATTTGTAGGGCGAGGACAGCGATTGCCATCCGGCTTGCGGCTCATCGCGAATGCGGCATATGGGTCATACAAGCACAAGCGTCCTGCTATTTTAAGGCGGGCAGCCGCCGCATCCGGAGCAGTCCTTCTCCATCGGGTTCTCCGCCCACACGCTCGCCTCGTAGCCGACCACATATTCGGTTCCGCCGCCAGCGGCCAATATGATGAGGGTATAACATCCGCCGGACGTGGGAAGCTCGACGGACTCGGATTTGTCGTTCGAGTAGGTTTTCTGGAATACGGGGTTGTTCGCTTCGTCTAGCAGCAATACGACGATTGCGCCGGTGCCTGTTCCGCCGCATCCGCACGGGTGCACGTCGACGGATATGTCGAGCACTGTCCTGTCGGAGGCGGGCGTGCTTATCTCAAAACTCCGGTATACTGCGTTCGGCGTGCCGTCGGTAACGACCTCCTCCTTCTCTTCGAACAGCACCTGCACGTTGCTTTTTTCCGCTTTATCGCAGGAGCCTGCATTTGGACATTTGGCGCAGTCGCCGCTGCAGGAAGCATTGTCGCATTCCTTGCATTCACCGCAATCTCCATTGCACCCGTTGGTGCAAGTTCCCGAGCAGTCGCCGCAGGTGTGACCGCCGGCTGACTGGTTTACCGCGGCCGAAGTTATGCAACCCGCCATTATCAACGAAACCACGACGAATATCGAAGCGCAGATTCCCTCTTTTTTCATATTAATGCCTCACACGGTAGTTTTCATTATTCGCAAATCCTTCTGCAATATGTTCCGGGAATTATATTCAGGATAGAAAGATTAACGATAATTAATGCAATCCTATTGGGAAACTACTTATAAGGTTAACTCATTAACGGCGTTAATACAAACAATTGTATAAATTATCGAGGTGCATTATTTTGACGAAGATGCCTTGCGAGATAGTGGTCTGGTATCTCCTTCCGGTAATAAGAAAGGAGCTTGCGGGACGGTTAAAGGAGAAGGGGCTTACCCAGAACGAGATAGCAAAGAGGATGGGCGTCACCCCGGCAGCCGTTTCGCAGTACCTGAACTCTAAAAGAGGGATATCGGGGCTGAACGGGATACCCTGCTCAAAAGCCATGGACGCTCTTGCGGAGAAGGTTTTTTTGGGCGAGACAGGTATATCCGAAGGCATATGCGGCGTTTGCGGCATCTGCAAGGACAAGATAGACCTTGAAAGAGTCTGGGCCGCTTCGAAGCAGTCGAACAAGGCCGATGCCGCCAAGAGCGGCCGCTGACCGCGTGCGCTGTCGGCTATGCCGTTTGCGATATGAGTTCGAATACCCAAGCGACGCCCCACGATATCAGGCCGGCGACAACCCCTATCAGCAACGCCTTTGCGAGTCCTGTCCTGTATAGCGCGGCCGTAATTGCGCACCATACCGCAATCGCTATTACCGCCCCGATCCAAACGGGGTGAATCAGTCCGAGAAGGAGACCTGCCGCGGCGCTGCCGAGAAGCGCGACGAGCAGGGCTTGTCTAAACCTCTGTCTCCCCTTGACGAGGGTGCTTGCCGCAAAGTGTATGAAGAGCGTGTTCACAAGCAGGGTTACGAGTGCAGCGATAAGCGGGATTATCCATTGTCCGGCCTCCATTAAATCACCGATGCGGGATTGCCTGCGAGGAAGATAAATCTTTTGCAGGCCATTCGAAGCGCAAGCGGTGAAAACCGCAACAATCTTCGAATCGTTGGGCGGAGCTGGTCATTGCAGCTTGCGCGGGCGGCGAACTTGCGCGGGCGGCGAAAAATGAAAAGCGCGCGTTTCGTCAAAACAACATAAAACGATAAAAAGATATATAATCAACTAGGTCATTTGTCGCTTATCGTATATAGGGGCGATTCTATGGAAAAAACCTTTGCCGTCGCGCTCACGCTGATGCTTGTCGTAGGCTCCGCAGTATCCTTTCTCAGCCGGTCCGCTTCTGCGGCAGGAGAGGTAACCGTATATCTCGAGGGACTCCAGGCGAGTTACGGCCCCGAATCCTGGAAGAACGATTATTATCCATCTGACCCGACAGATCCAGACTTCATACCCGACGTCGGCGGATTGGCTTATTCCACGCTAACACAGCAGAACGACAGGTCGCTTGGCTACAGGATGACAGCCACAATAAAACTGATCAAATCCGACGGTTCGGCAGTTTCGTCTTCGTACACCGTTTCGTCCAAGATAATGGTTGGGGAGAGTGAACTTGAGGCATTCATCGAAGAAGGCAGTTCCGGCAGGTATCTCCTTCATTTCGACATTGACGGCGCGAGGGGCTCCGAAGAGCCTGCCCTTTTCTACGGGACGCACACGCTCGTCGTTGACGTTTCCGAAAGCCTTACGCCAATTTACAGTTATGCGGTTGGGCATGGGGAATTCCCGATAAAGGTAAACAGCGCAACGATCGGAGGCATTGCCGCATTGCCGTTTCCTGAATCCAATCTTGGCAAGTTCTACGATGTCGGGCCCACCGATTATGTAGGACTAAGCTACATGCAGTTCCACAACGACGCCCCTATTGCGGTAAGATGCAATCTCGGCGAGCCGGGCGCTTCCGCGGAGATACGCGCATTCTCTGCGACACAGACCGGCGTATCCGGCGCTGTGGCTTACACAACCCTCGAAGAGAAGGTTGTGGCAAGCGGGATCACGGACGAGAACGGGGTATTCGAGGCGACGATACCCAAAGCAGGTGGGCTTCTGCCGGAAGGCCGAGAGAGCGACATAATAGTTATCGCGGCGTATCTCACCGGCGGAACAGGCAGCACTACGGTCGGCTGCGGCCAGATTGTGATTCCAATCTCATCGCATAAGACCTACCTGATGAGTTTCGAGGAGATGCCTTGGGACGAATACGTCGGGGATTTCAGCAAATACGTGGTAGACCAAACGACAGTCAACTTCAAGGATGAAGACGCTGGCGCAGGAGGCGAAACAGGACTTGCACCGGGCGATCTTTTCATCGGTCTGCCTGGCGAAACCGTTAATGCAACATTCATACCCCGAATGCCGACCACCCAGGTATGCACGGCAAACTACGACAACACGCCGATAAAGAACAGCGAAACTTCGAGTTATACCCTGCTTGCGATGTTTTACGACGGGAGCGGCAACTTCTATTCCATGTCAAGGGCTGTTCGCGGGTATACACTTAATGTGAACTATCCCGCAAAGCTAGCCGTCAACGAGAAAGGCGAGATATCCGTCGTGATAACGAGCAGGACGACGGACTTTGATGAGAACCTCCCCGAACCCGGACTTAAGATGAAGATACGCGTCGAGACCGAGAATCTGCCCGGAGACGAGCAGTTCGCCCAGACCGTCGAGGTCGACGAACTGGGGTCGGTCACGCTGAAGATACCGTTCATGGCGAACAAGACCGGAACGTATCCGGTATCTATACTCAGCACGTCGGGGGATCTTGTCAGCACCAAGCAAGTGTCGATAAAAGTGTTGACTTTGGAAGAGATGAACCCGAAGGAAGAAAAGTGGTACCACAAGATGCCCGGATTCGAGGGGCTGTTCGTCGTGGCCGCGGTGCTTCTTGCGGCGTACGGCTACAAGAGGAAAAGAAAGTTGTAACTCCTTTTTTGACAATCTTTTAATAATGATTTATCATTCCCTGCCCTTGCGAAGGCTCGCGAGATTTGCACGCTTTGACAGTATCGCGATGCTCAACATGGTGAAGTTCACGAACTTCGCTAAAGCTTCAGTTCGTGGGTCCTTTGCGAATTGCAAAGCAATTCGCAGGACCTGCGTATTGCTCGTTGCACTCGCAAAGTCACAAGATTGGCGAGCCGATCTTGTGGGCTGTTCACGAACTCTGCGAGTTCGTGCAGCCTGCAAGCCTCGCTTCGCTCAACTCGGCGAAGTCGCAACACTCGCATACGAATGTTGCG
>PGXE01000111.1 GCA_002838935.1 Thermoplasmata archaeon HGW-Thermoplasmata-1
CGGCGACAAGGCTGCATTAGGCGACGGTTTTGCAGTCGGCGACGGGGAAACCAGTAGCGGGACTGACGCGGCGGATGCTGCGGATTCTGACGCCTTTCGTCTGCGCGACCGCAGTCTTGCCGCAAAGATAATCGAGAGAACGAAGGCCCTTGGCGTGAGTGCGCAGTTCATGCACGTTTGCGGCACCCATCAGGATACCATGGTGAAACACGGCCTCGAATCGGTTTTTTCGGAATGCGGCATAAAGGTCATACAGGGCCCCGGATGCCCGGTCTGCGTAACGACCCCGCGCGAGATAGAGTCGGCGATAGCGCTCGCGAGAGCGGGAAAGACGGTCGCCACATTCGGCGATATGGTGCGGGTCCCGGGCGCGAGCGGCTCGCTGCAATCCGTGCGCGAGGAGGGCGGCGACGTCCGCATCGTTTACGGCATAGACGACGCGGTCGGTCTTGCGCGCGAAAACCCGGAACTCGAGGTCGTATTCGTCGCGATAGGCTTCGAGACAACGGCACCCGCAACCGCGAGCGCGCTGTTGGCCATGCCGCCTGAAAACTTTTACATACTCAACTGCCACCGCTGGGTCCCCCCGGCGCTAAAGGCGCTCGCCGAGCTTGGCGAGGTGAAACTCGACGGCCTGATAGAGCCCGGACACGTTTCTACGATTATCGGCACCGAGCCATACCGTTTCCTATCGGATGCCGGATTGCCGCAGGTCGTCGCAGGCTTCGAACCCATCGACATGCTGATGGCGGTTTACATGCTCGCAAGGCAGGTAAAGGAGGGGCGGGCAGAGGTCGAGAACGAATATTCCCGCGTCGTCAAGCCGGAGGGCAACACGATTGCAATGGAGATGCTCGACAAGGTCTTTTCCCATGGCGACTGCGCGTGGCGCGGCTTTCCCGTAATCCCCGGCTCGAAGATGGCACTACGCGAAGAATTTGCCAGATATGACGCCGAAAAGAAGTTCGCAGAAGAACTCAAAGTCGTGGAAGCGACGGTTTTCAGTGAGCCGAAGGGCTGCCGCTGCGGCGAGCTTCTGCGCGGACTCATAACCCCAAAGGAGTGCCCGCTTTTCAGCAAGGTATGCACGCCCGGGAATCCGGTCGGTCCCTGCATGGTCAGCTTCGAAGGAAGCTGCAATATAGAATACCGTTACAGGAAACGCAACGGCTAACGCGCTTTAAATCTCATTTCTCAGCAGATTCTCGGCACCGGGTCGCCCACCGGCGGCTCCACGATCCTCTTTCCGCCGACGAGGGTTTCCATGACAACGCCTCTTATTTTGCTGGTCGCGCGGCCTATTATCGCGGCGTTCTTGCCAAGCGGGTGCGCCCTTAGTGCGGCAAGCACCCCGTCGGCCTTGCCCGGCACCACGCCGAGAACGAGCTTGCCCTCGTTCCCCACGTTCAGCGGGTCGATGCCGAGCATTTCGCAGGCTGCAAGCGTTCCTTTCGCAAGCGGTATCCTCTCC
Organism: Thermoplasmata archaeon HGW-Thermoplasmata-1; assembly: GCA_002838935.1. Lineage (GTDB taxonomy): Archaea > Thermoplasmatota > E2. The sequence goes on from PGXE01000111.1 coordinate 1,472, forward strand.
TCGTCGATGAGTATTCCCACCTTCGACTTTTCCGCCCACTCGTTGAGCGTGTTCGCGATGCCGCCGCGGGTAGGGTCCTTTGCAACCGTGACCCCGCCGACCTTTAGCGCTTCCCCGATAAGGCCGTTTATCGGCGCTACATCGGATTTTATGTTGGTGTCAAATCCGTATCCCTCGCGCCCGGATAGTATCGCAACGCCGTGGTCGGCGATGTTTCCAGAAACGATTATGACGTCGCCTTCCGCAAGGTTCGAATCCTTCAACCATTCGGTGTCTAGCGGCCTGTATATACGCGCCTCGTCGAGATTGCTTTTGAGGTAAGGGCTCATTTTGCCGAACGCCGAGGTGATGACCATGAATTTGTCGATAGAACCCTTTTCGACGACCTTCGTATCCCCTGTCACGAGGGGGACGCCTGCCGCCTTCGCCGTCTTACCCATCGACTCGCACACGCGCTCGAAGGTCTCCATCGGCAACCCCTCCTCGATTATGAAGCTGGACGCCATCGCAAGAGGTTCGCCTCCCATGACCGCGATGTCGTTCACGGTGCCTGCGACCGCGAGCGAGCCAAGGTCGCCGCCGGGGAAGAAGAGCGGCTTTACGGTGTGGCCGTCGATAGTGAATACCGTGTCGCCCACGACCGCGGAGTCGTCGAGTTGGCGTATGCCTATCTTTATCTCGCGGTTGCCGTCGTTCGTCGGGGCGAAGTGTGTCAGTATGTGCTCCTTGATGAGTCCGGTCATCGACTCGCCGCCGGCGCCGTGGGAAAGTTTTATGCGGTCTTCCATCTCAATCGGGTGGGTTATCGCAAGCGGCCTATTAAATTTGCTTTCCATCGCACCTAACCGTTTAATATTGCCGTTCCTATTCGTGGCCGATGAAGGCTGTCAAAGAGTGCCGCGACTGTTTTATCGCGCAGGCCAAAGAAGCCGCAAGGCTCGCCGGATGCGGGGGCGGGGATGTCGGGGGCGCGGCGGCAGGCGAAAAAGACAGGAGTGCAGAAGATAGCAATCGCTTGGGAACTATTGTCGGGTTCGTCGAACCGCAAACCTCCAAAGTCGATAGAAAGAGATACGTGCTTCTCGGAGTCGGCAACGAGTTTAACGGTGACGATGCGGTGGGCCCTTTCGTCGCGCAGAACTTCCGTCACACGGACTGGGCGGTCTACGACTGTTCCACCGTGCCAGAGAATTTCATCGCTCCCGTTGAACGCCACGCGCCGGAACTTCTCGTAATCGTTGATGCGGCGGAGATGGGGTTGCCGGCTGGCGAGATACGCATAGTTCCAAAAGAGAAGATCAGGGTTATGACGATGAGCACGCACTCGCTGCCGCTCTCGCTCTTTATGGATCATCTTGAGGGCGCTGCGGAAAAGATGCTTCTAATCGGCATACAGCCCGCCTCGACAGAGGACTTCAGCCCGATGTGCAAGGCGGTAGAGGGTGGCGCGTTGAAGCTTTTAGAGATAATCGAAAAAAAGGATTTTGATACGTTGGAAGAGCTTTCTTGATGTTTTTTTGGCAAGGGGTAGTTTTTTAGGTTCTAATGGCAACCTTCCTAAGAGGATGTCACAGAATCATTTCACCTTCATACTGGTCGTTCATGCAAGGCTGGGAACTGGCGGTCTCGGTTCCATCCGCATTTGCCAGTGACTTGCAGTAGTAGAACGCCTCCTCGACGCTCGTCTCACCGTCCCCGTTGCCGGTAGGCGCGGTATCGCCCCTGCCTTCCTTTATTCCTTTTTCCCAGAAGCCGTGGCCGAGAACGTCGCCACTCGTCATAAGTGGGGTCGTGGAGCCTGTTATCACTATCCTTCCCGGTGCCCCAAGAGAGTCGAAGAGAGAGTCGGACGCTCCGGCGAATGCGCCAGCGGTGTCCTGACCCGCCATGACCCCTGACTCGCAGGCGACGGTTATGAACAGGAACTTCGCAGGGTTAAATCCGTCGAGCATCTCCTTTAGCTCGTAATCGTACATGATGTAGTCCTTCCAATCGCGGTCGTCGCTCGGAAGTTCCTTGTTGTCCTCGGCGCATATCTCTATGCCTGCGTGCACCTTGCCGTCGGTCGGATAGTTTGGCAGGGTGGGGAGGCAGCCGCCGTGCATGACGAGATAAACCACGACTGTCGCCTCTGCGAATCCGGGCTGGTTCTTCACATGGTCGAGCGCCTCTATCATGTGGCTCTTCTTGAACGCGAGTCCTTCGAGCAGTATGATGCGGTCCCATGCATAGCCTATGTCAATTGAGGCTGACTATTAATACCAAAAAAAGCCTAAAAAGAGGAATCCCGTCCAATCTTTTGATTAATGATTTTGTGATTGGCAGAAATTCATTGCCA
>PGXE01000112.1 GCA_002838935.1 Thermoplasmata archaeon HGW-Thermoplasmata-1
CCGAGTTGAGCGAAGCGAGGCTTGCAGGCTGCACGAACTCGCAGAGTTCGTGAACAGCCCACAAGATTGGCTCGCCAATCTTGTGACTTTGCGAATGAAATAAGCGGTGCAGGTCGCACGAATGCTTTGCATTCGTGAACGACCTTGCGAATTTTGGAACAAAATTCGCATATTTTGCGGATGAACGAAACGAACTGAACGAAACGTTTCGTGAAAGATTTTGCACATACCTTTGCAGGCAATCCGGTAATATAATGCCCCTATTTAATCTGAACGGTGTTGTAGTTACGGACGATAATTTCTCGACAGCACGGATTAATTGTAAACTAGCGCAATCTGGGATTTTCCACATACGGCTTTATGTCCAGCACCGGCGATTTATTAAGCGCGTCAAGCCCGCGAACGGTAAGGATGTTGCCTTCGAGTTCCACGACCTCGACGGTGCAGATGCCAATCGGGTTTGGCCGTTCAAGAGAACGGGTGGAAAATATGCCGCACGCACGCCCGTCCTTGACCATCATCAAAGCATCCCTCTTCGAGAGGTGAGCCCAGTATATTATGACCAGTTTTTCTATCCCCTCAAGCCCATCAAGCCCAGCCATGTATTCTGGCAGAACCACTACTTTGGAAAGGATGTCGCTCGTGAAACCCTGCCTTGGCGCCTGCTCCGGCGTACGGTAGGGCGATTCGACGTATCCCAAGGGCTTTAGCGATATGCAGGCATCGGCTTTTCCGGCATTCCCGAACTCGGCCATCAGGCAAAATAACGGTTGGCCGTTCATAAAAGTTGCTGGGCGCGGACGTTTTTTCGGATTAGGGGTAAGTGCTTAAAAACCAAAACCCGTTTCCACCTTGATAACCATGTTCGTCAAGCACCAAAGCGACGTTAAGGCTGAGCCCATAGACACGACGCCGGGCGCAAAGAACGGCACAATCCAATGGCTTATAAACACGCCAGACGCAGAGAACTTCGCGATGCGCAGGTTCGTTATAGGCAAAGGCGGCCATTCGCCCTACCACAGCCACGGCTTCGAGCACGAGGTTTTCGTGGTTTCGGGAAAAGGTGTTTTGGTCAACGGCGAGAGGGACGACGAGGAAATTCCGCTGAAGAGCGGGTCGGTCGTGTTCGTTCCCGGCGACGAGGTCCACCAGTTCAAGAACGCAGGAGATGATAATTTCGTATTCCTCTGCATGGTTCCGCTTGGAGAAAAAGCCGCCTGCGGCCCGCTGCCGACGCCCACCGCAGAGGAAAAAGAGGAAGAGGTCAGCGGTATCTGTTGATCTCGCTTCTTAATTTTTCGGTTTCCCTTCTTGCAGCTTCGGCAAAGTCCCTGCCGACGGACGCATAGATTATGCCGCGGCTGCTGTTTATTATCGCCATCTCGCCTTTGCCGTTGACTCCCGCCCTAACCGTCTTTTCGACATCGCCCCCTTGCGCACCGACACCCGGGATAAGCAGCGGCATATCGTCGCCTGTTATCTCGCGTATCCTTGCAAGTTCTTCCGGATACGTTGCCCCTGCGACAAGCCCGCAGTTGCCGCTTTGCGCATCCCACTCGCGTACCTTCCCCGCAACCACCTGATAGAATGGCCGGTCGCCTATCAGGAGGTCCTGAAAGTCGCCTGCGGATTTGTTGGAGGTGCGGCAGAGGAGTATGACTCCCCGGTCCTTGTAATCGGTGAAGGGCTTTACGGTGTCTATGCCAAGATATGGCGTGACCGTTACAGCGTCCGCGCCAAGAACCTCGAATGCCGCCTTTGCATACATCTGCGCCGTGTTGCCGATGTCGTTGCGCTTCCCGTCGAGAATCGCCACGACCTCTTTTGGGATATGGGCTATGGTCAGGCGAAGCGCCTCCTCGCCCATCTCGCCCAGCGCCTCGTAGAATGCCGCGTTGGGCTTGTATGCGCACACGAGATCTGCAGTCGCGTCTATTATCGCCCTGTTAAACTCGAATATCGGATTGTATTCGCCGCGCTTCCATTCGCGCTCGAAAAGGTGCTGCGGCATCTTGCCACGGTCCACGTCGAGACCCACGCACACCAGCGAGTTGTTCTTCCTGCACGCCGCCGTTAGCTTACACTTGAAGTTCATGGTAATCAGACGATAAATCCGCTGCGACTTGAAAAAGTGAACGCCCTACCTCACCCGCATATTCACGGCATCTCTAAGCGTCGCTATGAACGCCGGCAGCGATTCGACGTCCTTCACGCTTGCCCGGCTGGCAAAACGCCTCCTGAAATCCCCGTCGAAGACGACCCTTCCCGAGAGATTGTTCTTCAGAAGCCTCATGAACTGCCCGCCCTTTCTGTCCCAATCGGTCAGCAGTATCACCCTGCCGTGCCGCTCTGCTATCTCGTCGCAGAAGGTGGGGAGGCTCTTTCCGGCGTGCATCATGATTATCTCGCCGCGAAGCCCAAGCAGCCGCAAGGCGTGCACGTCCTTCTCCCCTTCGACGATTACCGGGACGAGTTCGTTCTCTTCTATGAGTTCGCAAACCGTCTTCTCCAGTTCTTCAAGTGATTCTTCGTAATCCATCAAAACGCCTCCTCGAGCATTTGGCGCACCGCCTCAACGGAAACGCCCGCCAATAATATGTTCTTCTGGCTCGACTTCTCGCCGCTTTTTATGGTGACCGCCCCATTTGGAACCCTGAAAAATGAAGCGAGAAGCGATATTATCTCCCGATTCGCCCTTCCCTCCTCGGCCTCTGCCGCAACCCGCACCAGTATGCGCTTTCGCCATTCGTTGTAGCCCGCAGGGAAAATCGGCTTGCCGGCATTGGGCGTGACCTCAAGCATCACTATCGCCCCATCCTTCGATGCGGCTACGGCTTCTTGGAGGTCTATCATAATGTATAATTGGTTCTAGGATAGATATAGTTAAGCGTTTTATGCCGTCGTTGCCCGGTTTATGCCGTTTCGTGCCCTCATTTGCCCAAAGAGAAAAATCATCAAATCTTATATAGGGGATTTGGTATTCCAGAGTTGCAACTCCGGCGAGAAACACGCTTGGTTGCAGTGGCCCGCGCCGTGGTTCGCAAATCTTTCGATTTGCGTAATAGGACGGAGCAATGCGTCGTGTGTAAATCAATACGCCGCAGCGACCGCGGAAAGCTATGGGCAACAAAAACAGCCCTGATGTAAGTATGAACGAAACCGAGCAAAGCGAGGTTTTGTGAATAACTAACGACGGGATATGGAACTCACAGCCCCGTGGTGTAGTGGTCAATCATATGGGTCTTTGGAACCCGTGACAGCGGTTCGAATCCGCTCGGGGCTACTAAAAACCCCAAACCTGAATCCGCAACTCATACGCTCCCGTAGTGTAGGTATGAACGAAACCGAGCAAAGCGAGGTTTTGTGAATAACTAACTGACGGGAGCAACACAAAATACGCAAACGCTCCCGTAGTGTAGTCCGGCCAATCATTCCGGCCTTTCGAGCCGGTGACTCGGGTTCGAATCCCGACGGGAGCATACCAATTTGGGTTTAAACCCACCTCTTTTGACCTTATTTCAGTCGAATACGCCCTTATTTTCAAGCTTATTATCCGACATGAATCTATTGTAATTTTACACTTTCGGTGCCCACAGTATCTCCGAATCCTAATTTCCCTAAATATAGAGAATTTTGAAAAACCCCTGAGTTCTATTGGTAACCAATCTGGTTCAAGATACTTTATAAACATATAATGAGTTCTCTCCTTATGTCAGAAG
>PGXE01000113.1 GCA_002838935.1 Thermoplasmata archaeon HGW-Thermoplasmata-1
CTAACTACCTTACCTTCATGATAGCCGAGTATGCCAGGTGGGTCTATTTTCAATTGTCAAAGTTCGGCCAACTGGGTCTGTTTTAGTTTATCAAAAACAACAAAAGACGCTCTGCGGCAGCTGTGGAGTCAATCCTGGATTTAATAGAGATGAAGTTCGGGGTAGCTAAGGAGATAGAAAAAGAAGTAGATTTTTTTCATATGTCCATTTTCTATGTAAATGTCCTGCAACACTTTTTCTACGATGCTAAGCCTACAAAAAGAGGATGGAAAATTATAGACGATAATATCGAGTATTTTATTGAAAGGGATTGTAACTTAGTGCTGATGTCTGACCATGGCATTGCCAGGATCAGTGCTATATTTTACGTTAATAAATGGTTACTGGAGAAGGGCTTTCTGCGGATTAGAAGTGAGGCTGGTGGCAATCTGGGCATATCATCCTTCGTGGAATCGCTTAGGTCGGCTGCAGGAAGATTGGAATTGATCGGCATATTGAGCAAACTAATGCCTGAATCGCTTAAGAAAAGGGTTGCAGGTCCCAGTCTATTGGATTTGGTTGACTGGGAGAAATCACTCGCCATAGCGACTGGTCAAGGCAGCATATATCTGACAGTGGATGAAGCTCATCCAGATTACGAAAAAAATAGAAATTTAGTAATAGATGAGTTACGGTTGCTGAAGAACCCAATCTCTGGAAATAATGTGGCTAAAGCTGTGTATAGAAAAGAGGAAATTTACCACGGGGATTTTTTATCGCTAGCCCCAGATATTGTATTTGACCAGGCAGATGACATATACGCAGTTTCAGCCTTACATCCTAAGAGCGTTTTTTCGCCCCCGAAGGCATGGGATGCTGAAAATATCAGGAACGGGATATTCTTAGCCTACGGAGAGGGCATTTTAAGAGGTAACAAACTCAGAACCATAAGCATAGTTGATATTGCGCCAACCATACTTCACTGGTTAGGTATTCCCATCCCAGAGGACATGGATGGCGAGGTCATTTTGGATATCTTCAGCGAGGATTCCCACCTCAGGAACAGAGGTATCGAATATCAGAAAGCCATCAATGTTATTTACAAAGGCTATTCAATGGGCTATGACGAGGAAATGGCTCAGAGGCTGAGAGGTCTGGGATACTTGGCGTAATTAACCTATCCAAAGCCCTTCTATTCTCACTTGCACTCCGTTTTCTGTTTTGTTTATGAAATTAAGTAATCCGCAATGCCTCCACTGGAGCATGCACCTGCGGGGGAGGAAATAATACCTCCTCCCGATTTCCAATTTTACCCTGGAGTTAAAGACTAATCCCTCGTATGCCTTTGTTGTATAGTAGCCAATGTCCTTAGCATTCTCCTCATATCTTGAGCAAAGTGGTCCGACCACACACCAGACAAAATTACCGGTTTTATAGTCCACTTCCATGACTCTGCCAACATGCGTTACGGGACAGCCGCAAGATAACCCCTGTGGCCTACCAAATACAATGTCCCCCTTTTTAATTTCTAATTCCCTTGTAAGCAAAGGGTTATCGGGCAAACAAGTCTCTCTGGGTCCGGGCTCATTAGGGAATGTTTCCAAGACAAAATCATACTCTCTATCAAGGCTATCTTTGTATTCTTCGATAGTCCCTTTGTATAGGTCTCTACCAAGACTATCCTGTGAGACACATGCATCGCATACAACCTGACCTTTTAGGAACACACATCTCTCGATTATATCTGGGGATTTTAGAACGAGTTCGGTAAACTCTTCACAAGTTTTGACCCCACACAATCCACAGTCTTTACCACCGAGTTTTTCCAGAATTTCCTCTTTTGAGTCCATCTTATTCCCCCCTATAGAATAAGTTATCAGAGGCAAGCGGTCTTACCACTCCAAAATGTGATTTCCAGCCCACGTCCTTTCTACCGACGCAAATAGTGCACGTCCCAATAGGAGGATTCCCCCTTAGCAACAAAGGTGGTTCAATGTCAGGTTGTTCTTCAACAATCTGCCCCAGATGGTCGAGCCCAATTCCATGGAGGGCATCGCTTTCGATTATCCGCACCCTTCCCGCTGCCTTAGAGATGCGGGCTCTAAATACCTCTTTTTCTGCCTGCGAGACGAGGTCGATTTTTGTTATTACAGCAATGTCTGAAAGTGAAAGCATGGGACCTATTTTGAAAGGCAAATGCATTCCACCGGTAGCCTCCAAAACAACCATTCCTAATGACCCCTCTATGTATGGACTGCAACGAAAACAAAGTCCCGCACTTTCAGTAAGGAGAATATCCGCCCTTTTATTTTCAGCCCATTCTATGGCATCGCCAAGAACCATTACATTGCAGTGGTCGGGACATAAATCCCCAGAATATACTTTCTTTACTGGGATACCAAATTCTCTCTCGAAAATTTTATCTTCTTCAGTGTATTGAACATCTATTTTGAGATAGGCACATTTATGTCCCCTCTCAAGGAGCATTTTAGTCAAACAGCGAAGAACCGTAGTTTTACCACAGACAGGTGGACCGGCACAGATTATGAGTTTCATCCTATCACTTCCCAGGCAACAGTTTCTCCATTGCGAAGTTTGTCCCTTAAATCTTGAATAACATCGTCCAGTTGTTTAAGTTTTGCAGCCATTCTCTTCTCTTCATCTGTTGTCTTAATAACCTTCACCATCATGCCTTCTTTCATTACAATCCTGAAATCGGAAAGAAGCGCTATTCTGGGGTCATGCGTGACAAATAAGAAAATTTTTTCATATCTCTTTAACAACTTCAGAGCCTTTGTCCTGTGGATCCCTGCATTTTCTATCTCATCCAGCAATAAAATTGGTGAGTTTCCTATTACAACTGCGTCTCCGATTAGTAGAGCCCTCGTTTGTCCTCCTGAGAGCTCTGTCATCTTGGTGTCTAAACTGATAGGCTCCCCTGTTAGCTGGTTCGCAAATTCCAGCGTTTTGTCCACAATTTTTCCATTCCCATTCCTCTGTCTAACTTCGGCATGAATATTCAAGAACTCGCCAACTGGTAGATCGGAGAGAAAGTTAGTATGTTGTGTAATCAAAGCAATAGGATTATCGGACGGATTGCTTCTAAATTCCTCCAAATTATCAGCATCATTGATAAGAATTTTCCTCTTACTGGGTGTATTTCCATCAGCGAAGACCTCTATATCATTTATCAGCCTTGTTTTCCCGGAGCCAGTAGGTCCAACAATGCTCACAATTTCTCCCATTTTGAGCTCTACCTCTTTCACTGCTTCCTTATTTCCAAATTTCCCGTACCCACCGATTATCTTCAGCGTTCTGATGTTCATCTTTCCTCCTAATTATATCCTAAATTAAGCGATTCTTAATAAAACATACCACAGATAACGAGGTTGTCAACCCATGGGAGAATTTTTTTTGTTTTTGGCAGCCCTTTGCTATCCTCCAATTTTTCTTTCCAAGATTTGCGTTTTTTAGTCATGTTCTTTACCTCCATAATTTATTTTTTCTTCTTCCCCTTCTATAATGGTTATTGTTGTCTATAATCAGCATAACATAACGCGCATCCGCGTAAGCGGGTCGGCACCTTGACAATTGCAAAGAAAACGGTTATCTGTTGGGTAACGACCGATCTAA
>PGXE01000114.1 GCA_002838935.1 Thermoplasmata archaeon HGW-Thermoplasmata-1
GCAGATTGATTCTATCTTTCCTCTTGGTCGGGGCATAAACTCACCAAGAGAGAATATGATTTAAAAGTATAATAAACTATCTTAAATCAGGACACTACCATTTTTCCACCCTGCCCAACCGAAATATCATCGATGCATTGCTTCGCGGCGGCCATAAATCGGAGATATCGAACACCGCCGGAGCCTACATCTGCAACTACCTGATGTATTCGACACTACACTCGCTTGCAGAATCGAAAAGCGATACGATCGCGGGATTCATACACGTGCCGCCGTTTGGCCTGATATCAGAAGAAGAGCTTGAAAACGCAGGGCGCATAATTCTCGATGTCGTGGCGCGTCACTTGAATTAAATGCAACGCACCCACTATCCAAGAACCGCCTTTATCACGTTAGTCGCATACGCGCCCGGCGGCAGGGTGAAGCTCAATGTCGCGAAATGGCTTGGACGCACCGGTGATTGCACCGCGTTAATCATTTTTATATCCTGCGTTTCCTGCGCCGCCCACATTACTTTTTCACCCCGCCGTTCTTGCATCCGTGCCCCTGATTTTTCACCCCGCCCGCTTTGCGCATCCTTTCCGCTTTTTGTGATGCATAATTCCGAGACCTTTGTGAAAAGAGGCCTTCTCGCATCGCCGACTTTTATCCCTATCCTCTCGAACGCCGCAAAGGACGAAAGGCCTGTAAAACCCATCGCGCAAAGTTTCTCTTCGTAGAACCGCCCTTCGGGCGTGTCCGTGACCGGAAAATGCGGCATCGACGGCAGATACGCAGAAACCTCAAGCAGCGGTTCGAGCGGTTTCACATCGCCGCCATCGAAGGGAAAATAGAGTTCCCCTGCCGCATATTCGACGCGCCGCAGACGCTTCTTGCCAAACGTCTCCTTGAGCGCACGCTTAAGGTATTCGTTCCAAAGAAAGCTCTGGAAAGCAAGCAGGTTCATCAAAAGCTCTTCGCGATCGAACTTGTCAAGCGCGGATAAGAAATCGCCGCCCGCCGCAAGCGTTCTCATCACACCGAGAGCGCCCGCCGATCGGGCTTTTTTTCCCGAAAGGAATTTTTCGCAAAGCGCCCAGTCGCCCCAGTGGTCGGCAAGGAAACGCTTGACCTCCTTGACCTCGCGCCTGTCCTTACGGTGATATTCGGTAAGCAGCGAGCGGAGCGCGGACGCGTAGTCGCCTTTCAGGATGTCGGCTGCGACAAAACCGCCTGTCGCCCTTATCGCGCCGAAACGCTGGCTGTCGAAATAGTTTGGAACGTATGGAAAAACGCAAAGCGCGTTCACGCCGAACCCAAGCAGGTCGAATGCTTTTTGGTCGAGTTCGCGCAGGGTTATCTCAAACCTGTTGCCCTCGTGCAGCCCGAGTTCGAGCGGCTTTTCCAAATATCCTGCAAGTTCGAATGACAGATTCCGGTCGGCGACCTCAAGCGGCACGCCGCGAGTCTTTTCGACTGGCACGGATATGTATTGGATGGTTGTCGCGTGCCGGTCCTTGAGGCCGCAGTAGCCTACATCGCGCGCGTTCACGCCAAGATGCTTGGCGCATATCCTTATCGCCCCGAAGGTGTCGATGCCTTCTTTCTTGAGCCGGTAGACCGCGTAGCCGCCGCTCTCGCGGATGATTCCATTTGGCAGTATCTCCTCGACGATGAAGTCGGCGGGGCTGCTTCGAAGTTTATATAATGGATTGTGGCGCACGCCCCTCGTATGGGCGCAGGCAATAAAAACGCTTTTGGATTCAAGGAACAATCGGGAGTCGAAAAGAAGGGAAACAAAGTATGGCAAATATAGAATGGGGACGCAGGAATAAAACGACGAATACAGGGATAGGTAACATTGGATGTATGCCACATAAGGACAAACAGCAATACATTAAACCGTTCTGCGATACCATAACCGATGGCATTTCCCAAAAAGGACGGCGACGTCTTCGTTCTTGGGTCGATAATACTCGCAACTCTGCTTTGGGGCAGCGCCATACCCAGCATAAAAATAGGATACGGGCTTTTTGGGGTTGACACGGGCGACGTGTTATCGGTCATCGTTTTTGCCGGAATGCGGTTTCTTCTCGCTTCGATGCTCATACTGGCATTCATGGCGATCCGCGGCATATCGTTCAGGATAGAGCGGTCGAACATCTTGCTCATCGCCGCGCTAAGCGTCATGCAGACCTCGCTCCACTACGTGCTTTTCTACAACGGCATTATCCACACTTCCGGCATAAAAGCGACGATACTCGGCGGTCTTGGGCCTGTCGCTCTTGTCGTAATGAGCCACTTCGCATTCAGGAACGACCGCATGAACGCGAGGAAAGTGCTTGGCATCGCAACAGGTTTTGCGGGCATTGTAATACTCAACTTATCAGGATTGGAAAAAATCGGTTGGAGTTTCTCGATTTGGGGTGAAGGGTTGATACTCCTTGCCACGTTCCTCTCCGGATTTGCCAATATCGCCGTAAAAAAGGCGCACGGCAAGATGCACCCCGTGGCGCTGACCGCATACCAGATGCTTTTTGGCGCGGCGACAATGCTCGCGGTCGGCATGATGGGGGGAGCATCCCCGGCAAAATTTGATTACAGCATTGGCGGCTGCGGCCTGCTACTTTACATGGCATTCATAAGCGGATTCGGTTTTGTGGTGTGGTTCACGATGCTCCAGCGCGTGAACGTGAGCAGGATAAGCGCATACAAATTCCTGATACCCGTTTTCGGAACGATCTTGAGTGTTGTGTTCCTTGCGGAAAGGTTGAGATGGAATCACGTGGTCGCGCTTGGGTTGGTGTCGGCATCGATAATAGTCATAAACTCGGGCCGCGCTGCAAAAATGAACGCGGGGTGGGGCGCCCCGTCTTCAAGCGAAAAACAGTCGAACGAATCGCAAACAAGCACTGAAAATGACGAACAAAGAATCTGATAATCTGACAACTCTTTTATAGGCAAGTCCGGATTCAGAGGTGCCCCATAACATCTGACGAGACTTTTGTCCGTTGGATGATACGAATCGTTTCGCTCTTTGAAAAGTGCGAACATTTCGTGTTCGCAGGCACTAGGCGAACCGCAAGCGGTTCGTAAAAACGTAAATAGCTGAAATGAGGTAGAAAAAGATGCGAATTTCGTAAACGAAATTCGCAGGCACTAGGCGAACCACTTCGTGGCTCGCCTGTGTTGAGGAATTACGAAGTAATTCCGAGATAGGACGAATCACAAAGTGATTCGTGCGTAACGCAAGCCGTTTCGCTTCGCTCAACGTCTTGCGGAGGTAGCTAAGCCTGGCCCACGGCGCCGGTCTTGAAAACCGGTGGGCGCAAGCCCCCGGGAGTTCGAATCTCCCCCTCCGCGCTCCAATTAACCCATATTTTAAATTAACCAAAAGGAGGGGAAGATGTGGCCAATTTGGGAGTGAGCGTTAGCGAACGGACAAATTAGACACTAATCTCCCCCTCCGCGCTCCAATTGAGGCTGACTATTAATACCAAAAAAAGCCTAAAAAGAGGAATCCCGTCCAATCTTTTGATTAATGATTTTGTGATTGGCAGAAATTCATTGCC
>PGXE01000014.1 GCA_002838935.1 Thermoplasmata archaeon HGW-Thermoplasmata-1
CGTTATCTAAAATCAATCTGCAGCCCCCTCCATCACTCTTTCTTCATTCTCTTGAAATAATGCGGGGAATCACCCCATTCCTTGTAGCCGATCTCCTCGCCGACGGAATCGATTCTCGCTTCGAGACAGCTACGGCACATCATGGAGTTCTCGTCCATGCAGGGCTTATCCTCGTAGAGCTTGTATTGCGAGCGGTATTTGGTTGCCGTGATGTTTGGCATTATTATGTTCGCGCCCGCTTCGAGGCCCATCTCCCTGCCTTTGGGGTCGAGCGCCTGCAATGCGGTGGTTGAGGCGATGTTCACGTCCCTGAGGGTTATGCGGGTCGCCGCGATCATCTTGAGCGCGAGTTCCAGCCACGTCCGCTTCTCTTTCTCGCCCCACTTCAATGACTCGCCCATCGGCGTATCCTTATGCGGGATGTAGGGGCCCATGCCTATCATGTCTATATCGTTGTCCCTGAAGAAGAGGATGTCGTTTGCGAGGTCTTCGACATTCTGTCCGGGAAGTCCTATCATCACCCCTGTTCCGACCTGATAACCGATGTCCCGGAGATTTTCTATGCAGCGCAACCTGGCGTTGAAGTCGTGATCTTCAGGATGGAGTTTTGCGTAAAGCTCCCTGTTGGACGTTTCTATCCTGATGAGGTAGCGGTGTGCGCCCGCTTTGAACCATCGTTCATAAGTCTCGCGGCCCTGCTCGCCGAGGGAAAGCGTTATCCCCAGTTCGCCGCCGCTCTCTTTTTTTATCCTCGATACGGCGCGCTCAACGAAATCAACGAACTCCGCGTCGCTGCGCTCGCCGGATTGCAGCACGACCGAGCCGTAGCCGCAGCCGTGCGCCCATAACGCGGCCTCGACTATCTCGTCTTCGGACATGCAGTAACGACTGACGTTGCGGTTGTCCCGTCTTATGCCGCAGTAGTAGCAGTTCTTCTTGCATACGTTGCTGAACTCGATGAGGCCGCGGTAATAGACCTTCTTGCCGACGTTTTCCATCTTGACGTCGTATGCCCTGCGACAGAGGTCCTTTAGCTCGCGCTCGCCCTCTGTTTCTAGAAGGGCGATTATCTCCTGCTTTGATAAGTCGACGGAAGGCATGATTCTCAAGGGAAGTTATCGATTTTGCGGATTAAAGGGTTTGTCCCATACTAACTTTTAAGCCATGTGATCCTATTCTCGCCCGTGTTTTTGTTGATAGATGCTGCGGCGCTTTCCAAAAAAGCGGAACTCATTTCCGCAGGGCGGCTCTACGTAGATCCGGCCATTCGCCTCCCCTTTCCCACTGGGCGCTCTACCGCCGGGCCGGGAGCTGGCGGGCGGAGCATAGCCCTCGCGTTTTTTGGCACTCGCGTAAAACTCGGCATAAGCAGGAAAAGACCGGATGGCGACGGCGATAGACCGCAGAATTTCGAACTCGTTTTCCTGCCTGACCCTGCCGCCGCGGCTACAAAAAGCTGCGGCCTTGCCTGCGGCTGCGGCCGCTATGCCATACTGAAGGACGGCATGCCCTTCATCGACGAAGTGAAGATAATATCCGACGCCTACCACGCGCCGGAACAGTGCTTCTTGAACCTGCGCAACAGGTGCGTGTTCGACTGCGCCTTCTGCAATTCCCCCGCCCTTGAAAGCGACTTCCTCGAAAGTTATTCGCCATCCGACTTCGCGGCCATCGTGGACAAGGCGATAAAGGAAGGCGGCGCAAAGAGCGTGGCCTTCACGTCATCCGTGCCTTCAAGCGTAGACGAGCAGGTAGGTCTCATGGCCGAGTGCGTGAGGCTCGTGCGGCAGAAGCACCCAGATATTGAGATAGGCGTGGAACCGCTCTGCCTCGACTTGACACAGGTGCAAAAGCTCAAGGACGCGGGCGCGGACGAATTGAAGCTAAACCTGCAAAGCTACGACGAAAGCGTATTCTCCAGAGTCTGTCCCAACATAGACCGCAAAAGGCTACTTGCGACAGTAGAAGGCGCATCGGCGATATTCGGCAGGGGTAAGGTCACGTCCAACATCATCTACGGCCTCGGCGAGAGCGATGAGTGCGTCCTCGAAGGCGTGAAGTGGCTTGCGGAAAGAGGGGTCGTCGCGAACCTGAGGGCATTGCGCGTAAACGACGGCAACAGGGAGAGGCTTACGGGCGCACTTTCTTTCACGCCTGAAAAACCCTCGCCTGAAAGGATGGAAGGGCTCGCCGAAACCCACGCGAAGATACTCGCGGACTACGGCCTATCCACCTCAACCTTCAAGACCATGTGCTTTCCCTGCAAATGCTGCGACCTCGAGGTGATCCTTTGACGCAGCATCATAGCGACCACGGGCAGACCTGGCGCTACGTATTCACGGGCCCCGCCCACACCTACTACGTCACCGCGGCGGACGAGGTTATCGCAAAAGCCGTGGCATCCGGTACGCAGCCGACGATCCACATCTACTCGCGCGACCCGCCCGGAATCTCGGTGGGAAGGACTAGAAGCGTTAGCGAAGACGTGAACTTGGAAGAAGCGGCGCGCGAGGGGGTCATAATCGTAAGGCGGAAAAGCGGCGGCGGAACCATCTACACCGACCGCGATTGTCTCATCTACGCCGTCGCATGCCCGCAAAAGGATTTTAGTCCGGACTCTGTTTTCGCGTCTTTCTGTCCCGCCATAATAAAAACCCTTGAAGGATTCGGCATAACCTGCGAACGCAAACTCCCCAACGACGTAACGCTGAACGGCAGAAAGGTCTCGGGCAACGCGGCTGCTTGGAGTAGCGGCGTGACGCTCGCCCACGGAACCATAATGCTCGACGGCGACGTGGAAAGAATGACGCGCATCCTGGGGATCAAAAAACCGGGATACGTCACGACCGTCAGGGCCGAGACAGGAAGGCTTCTCCCATACGACGATGTCGCCTCGTCGCTCGCAAATAACCTTGCCGCCGCGTTCGGCGCGAATATTGAGAGCGGATCATTCACCGAAAGCGAAACAAAAGAGATCGAACGGCTCGTACGGGAACGCTACTCCCGCGACGAATGGAACTATAGATACTGAGGTTTGCCAATGACGCACTGGAAAGATAGGATCGCGGTAAGCCACTTCAACTTCATGGACAAAGCGCGGGCGAGGATGCCGATGCCGGAAAGCGTGACGATCTATGACTCCACGCTTCGGGACGGCGAGCAGATGCCGGGCGTCTGCTTCTCCCACGACCAGAAGATAGAGATAGCGCGAAAGCTCGACCTTGCGGGCGTCCCGGAGATAGAGGCCGGTTTCCCGGCGGTATCCGAGAACGAGAGGCGCACGATAAAGAAGATCGCGAACACGGGCCTCGACGCGCGCATACTCGCCCTCACCCGCTTGCGAAAGGAGGACGTCGAGATGGCGGCGGACTGCGACGTGGACATCGCCCTCCTTTTCATAGGCACCTCACCCCTGCACCTCGAAAAGAAGCTGCGAATGACCGAGGAGGACGTTAAGGCCCGCGCCCTAGAGTGCATAGACCACGCGAAGGCGCACGGCATAATCCCCAGCCTCAGTTCAGAGGATTCCACCCGCACCGACATTCGCTTCCTAAAAGAGCTCGCGCAGCTTGCCGAGGGCGCGGGCGCAAAGCGCTTCGGCTTTACCGATACCGTCGGCTGCGCCACGTCCGAAGCGATAGCATACGCCTGCTCCGAACTTCGCGCATCCCATTCCCTGCCGATGTCCGCGCACCTGCACAACGACTTCGGCCTCGTGCTCCCAAACGCCGTGGCCGCGGTCGCGTCCGGCGCGCAGCACATCTGCACCACCATAAATGGATGGGGGGAACGCGCAGGAAACGTGCCGCTAGAACAGTTCGTGATGGCGATGGAGGTCATGTATGGCGTAAGGACCGGCGTCGATACCACGATGCTCACAGAGCTCTCCCATCTCGTTTCAGGTTTCACGAAGATACCGGTCGCGCGCTTCCAGCCATTTGTCGGCGATAACGCTTTTCGCCACGAATCCGGCATCCACGTCGCGGCGATGGTCGAGGACGAGCGCTGCTACGAACCGGTTCCGCCCGAGATGGTCGGCAACGAGCGCCGCCTTATCCTCGGAAAGCACAGCGGGCGCAAGATAGTCGCAAGGAAGCTGCAGGACGCGGGCGTTGCCGTGTCGCCGCGCGAATGCGACCGTATCGTAAAAAAGGTGAAAACGCTCGGCGAGACCACCGGCCACGTCGATGACGAGGCGTTCTGGGAAATCGTGAAGGCCGTCACGCACGGAAAGGTTGACGACGGGCGGGAAGATTACGAGATTGATGAAATGGCCGATGCATCCGGAAGACCTGTTACGGGGGGACATCGTGAACCCGCGCTTTGAGGATTTCAAGGCCTACCGCGTATGGCCGCGCTTTCCCACGATATCGATGTCTAACGGCATCTGCGCGCTCAACTGCAAGCACTGCAACCGGGTCTACCTCAAGGGTATGCAGAAGCCGCTGACGCCGCAGGAACTCGTCGACAAAGCGCTTGAGATAGATCGAAACGACGGCATAGGCTTCCTCCTCTCCGGCGGCTGCAAGACGAATGGCGAGATGATAAACCTGCGCAACCTTCTGCCTGCGGTAAGACGGATAAAGGACGAGACAAATCTTATCGTAAAGCTCCACACCGGCCTCGTTGACAGGAAGCTTGCCGAGGGCATCGTCTCCGCGGGCGTAGATCTCGCGTCCATGGAGATGGTGGGTTCTGCCGACGTAGTGAAAAAGGTCTTTGGCATGGACGCTACGCCGCGGGACTACGCGGACACGTTCCGCCTATTGAAGGAAGCTGGCATGCCATACATCGCGCCCCACGTCTGCATCGGCCTCGACTACGGAAAGCTGAGCGGCGAACCGGAGGCGCTGCGGCTGATAAAGGAAAGCTGCAATCCCGCCGTCCTCGTGATGATAGCGCTGCGGCCAACGAAAGGGACCGAGATGGAGAACGCGCCGACACCTACGCCCGGGATTGTCGGCGAGGTCGTGTCCCGCGCGGCGGCGCTGTTCCCCGACACCGAAATTGCTCTGGGCTGTATGAGGCCGCGCAACTCTTCGGGCATTGGGCAGGGCGTGAGCGCAAGGGACGAGATAGAGCTTGCCGCGCTTCTTGCCGGTGCGAACAGGATGGAGCTTCCCTCAAGGCACACCGTCGCCGAGGCGGAGAAGATGGGCTATAAGATAAAGCGGCTCGACGGCTGCTGCGCGATACCAAGCGAGCTGGAACATCTTGGGGCATCCTCCAAAAATGGCGGCGATGGCGGCTGGCTGCTGCAAGATGCGTGACCCGTTTTCCCATGGACAAAAACAATAAACTCCTTTTCCATCTTCAAATGATAAGATGCAGGCAATAATACTCGCCGGGGGTTTTGGCACGCGCCTACGCCCCCTCACCTACACCAGACCCAAGTCGCTTCTGCCGATACTCAACAAGCCGATGATAATGCACCTCGTCGAGACCCTGCCGCCGGAAGTGGACCGGATAGTATTGGCCGCAAACTACCGCCGCAGGCAACTTGAGGATTATTTCGAGGAGAACGGGCTTTCGGGCCGTGTCGTCGTGAACGAGGAGCCGATGCCGCTTGGCACCGGCGGCGCCGTCAAGTTCGCAAAGAATTACATCGACGACACTTTCTTCGTGCTCAACAGCGACATCCTGACCTCGCTTGACCTAAAACGCATGCTCTCGTTCCATAAAGAGAAGCGCGGGGCCGCCACCATATCGCTTTGGCCTGTCGAGAACGTATCGGAGTTCGGCGTAGTGGAATACCGCGATGACGGGGCAATCTCGCGCTTCGTAGAGAAACCGCGCCCGGAAGACGCGCCGTCGAACCTCATAAACGCGGGCGCATACATCCTCGAACCCGAAGTGCTCGACTACATCGAGAAAGGCAGGATGGTCTCGATGGAAAAGGAGGTCTTCCCGCGGCTAATAGCGGACGGTCGCGGATTTTGCGGATACCGGATAGATGAAGAGAATACGAAAAAACCTTACTGGATAGATTTGGGGCGCCCCAAAAGCTGCATAAATGCGACGCGTCTCCTGCTCGACCGGATGAACACGACCGGCTTCATGGCGAAGAACGCGAAGATAGACGGCGAGTTTTTGCACTCGACTGCGGGCGCGAAGGTCGTCGTAAAGGCGGGTTCGCGGATAGAGGATTCGATACTATACGATAACGCGGTAATAGGCGAGGATGCGGAAGTCGAGTGCTGCATAATCGGAGAAGGCGCATCTGTCGGTGACGGTGCGGTATTGAGGAACGTCGTCGTAGGTGACAAAGAAACTGTGAAGGCGGGAGAAACGCTACACGACCGCATAGTGTGGGAGAAGCCCGTTCCTGCGGATTATCCGAACAAGCAGGTTGGAAACGCGATAGAGTTTTGAGAAAAGATTTAACACAAATATCAAGAATCAAGATTATAAAAAAGCGAGGGGTGTCGAAATCTTGATTATTTCTTTCTCTATTTTTTCTTATTCACATACTTGAATACGTGGGCATAATCCCTTTTTTCCGGAGGAAGGATGCTGTCCATCTGTGCTCTTGTTTCTTTTTCGCTTTGTCCGGAGGCGATGATGACATCCTCAAATATCGCATACCATCCGGTCCTTATGCCAATCTCACAAAATCGTTTTGATGCTTTTCTTGCGTTCGACCTGCCGATCTCTTGATAATAAACGTTCCAAAGCGACGGCTTCTTTTTCAGGAGTTGGTCTATTTCATCGGAATATTCCCCCCTGTTGCCTTCGCTCTTGACATAAAACTTCATCAGATTCTCATCGGATTCTTCCATTTTGGTAATAGGTGTTTCCAAAGAAGTTATAATGCCAAACATGCTTTTTGCCTTTTGATATTCCCTGTTGAGTGCCTGTTTTATTCCAGCGCCAAAGAAAATGTTACTTGAACGAAGAATCCCACAATAAATTATGCGTCCTTTGAAAGGCAGAAGAATTGTAGTGACGGAAACAGGTACATAGGATCCGATAATATCCTCAATTTCATCATATAATCCGACAACCCCAAAGGCCTTCTGTTCTTCATCAGAATTTAAGAATATAGAATGGTTTTTTGAGTGCGACATTATGAAAAAATTGCCAGCCAATCGGTTCTTCCAGCTTTTGATTATACCAATCTCTTCTTCGTTGAAATCAAATGGATTTTCGTTGATAAATAAATCGATTATCTCTGGATGAGAATAAAACTTTTCATGAAGAGCGGATATTTTTTCTGGATCCTGTTCCTCAAAGTTCGGGGATGCCAATCCCGCAATGATCGGATATTTCTGGTTTGTATAATATAAAAGCGACCAGTTTAGCTTGTAAAACAATTCCGCCTCTTCTTCGGATAACTTCATGCTATCGCCTCTTTCAACATCTCCTCGTATTTCTTAATAAGGAACTTCAAGGAAGCGTCATCTACTCCCTCGACGTAGATGCGTATTATCGGCTCCGTGTTCGACGCTCGTATGAGAACCGTCCCCCTGTCGGTGGTGACCTTCATCCCGTCGCGCGTGTCGACGTCGCCCTCTTCGGCAACCACCCTCTTTGCGAGCTTTTCTATCACGTCGAACTTTACCGCGTCCGGGCAGCGAAGCGACTCGTAGTGGTAGGGATAGTCGGGTATCTCGTCAATCATCGCCGAGAGCGGCTTGTCCGAATTCGACACTATCTCCGCAAGCTTCGCGCTCATCGCAAACGGGTCGTCGGAACTCTGGAATTCGGGCAAGAAGAAGTGACCCGAACGTTCCACGCCTATCGTCGCGTCGTGCTCCTTCACCGAGACCGAGATGTAGAGGTCGCCTATGCGGTCGCGTATCACCTCTATGCCAAGGGGCGCAAGAGTCTTTTCCATCGCCATTGAGCAGTCGAGCGCCGCGACAACCCGCCCGCGCCCCGCATCCTTAGCTATCAATATCGCTATCTTCTCGGGCGATACGAACCGCCCCAAATCGTCCATCACTATGCCCCGGTCGGCATCCGGGTCGAAAGAGACGCTGAAGTCGGCACCCACGCGCTTCACGTAATCCGCGACAGCGCCCAGGTTCTTGTCGGACGGCGTGGGCCCGCGCCCCGGAAAAGTGCCGTCGGGAAATGTGTTCAAGGGGTATATCTCGCATCCCATCTTTTCATACATCGGCATCATGCATCCGGCGGCGCCGTTGCCGGGGTCGAGCACCAGCTTTAGCTTCCTGCCAAGCTTGACCTTGCCGCAGACGTAGTCCCAGTATTCGGAAAGCAGCGCCGGCACCTCGTATGCGTCATTACGTCCTCGCCTATTGGCTCGGCTGAGTACGCGAGCTGTTGTTCGCGTGCTGTGCGCAAACAGGTGTGTTTGCGCACTAAGTCGCAATGTGGTAACGTTGCTCCCGCCCCCCGCTTCTTCTTCCTTGCCCGTGTGGGCGGGAACGCCTTCGAGATACGCTTCTCTTAACTCGCGCCGCGGATAGACGAATCCCGCGCCGTCGCTGCCCCGAAAGCGTATGCCGTTGTAGTCCGGCGGGTTGTGTGATGCGGAGGCGTAGATGCCGTAGTCGTAGCCGTGCTTCCATGCAAAAAATCCAAGAACGGGAATAGGCACAAGACCGACGCGCGTCACGTCGCAGCCGGAATCCAGAAGGCCGTTTGAAACGGCGTCCGAGAGTTCCGGGCCGGAACCTCGCGAGTCACGCCCGATGCACGCCCTCGTCCTGCCCTTCTGCATTCTTCCAAAGGCGAGCGATATCTCGTAGGCCCCTTCGCGCGTAAGTTCTTCCCCGTAGACCCCGCGAATGTCGTAGGCCTTGAATATGGTTCCAACGCGGTTCATTTCCATCAGTCGGATATTGCGTTTAGTGATTTAAATGGTTTTAACGAAAAATAGGTGCGGCATGGAACGAAAAACGGGGGCATGCGAAAAACAAAACGGCTTGCATAAGGCTAAAGCTTTTTATCGCACCCTTGCAATCCGGATGACATGAAAGTCTCGATAGAGGAGTGCCAGTCATACGAAGCCGACAGCGTGAGGAGCGCCATCGATTCCTGCCTGCGGGCCATAGGTTTCGAGGTGCCGTCCCGCAAAAAGGTGCTGATCAAGCCAAACGTGCTCTCGCAGCATTCGCCAAACGAGGCGATAACGACCCACCCCGAAATCGTCGGCGCGCTGATAGACATCTTCATCGAAAAAGGGTGCGAGGTATTTGTGGGCGACAGCTCCGCGACGTGCAGGCGCGGCGGCACCTGCAGGGCGCTTGACGTGTCGGGCATCGCCGCCATCGCAAAGGGGAAGGGCGCAAAAACCCTCAATCTGGAAAGCGTGCCGGTCAGGATGGTGCGCGACGGTTCTGCTCTGATTTACAAGGAACTTGAGATATCCGGTGCGGTATTCGACGCCGACCTCGTTGTCAACGCCTGCAAGATGAAGACGCATACGCTCATGCGCTACACGGGCGGGGTGAAGAATCTGCTTGGCACGATTCCCGGCGGCAGAAAGCAGCAGCTTCACGCGCTTGCGCCGTCACCACGTGATTTCGCGAATGTTTTAGTCGACATCTACAAGAACGTCATGCCGTCGCTGACCGTCATGGATGCGGTCGTGGGGCTTGAGGGCAACGGCCCCGGCAAGGCGGGCAGGCCAAAAAAGACAGGTCTTATTCTTGCGTCGAAAAGCGCTCCCGCACTCGACTTCGTCGCTTCGAACATAATGGGCTTCGATCCGATGGATGTGCCGACCAACCGCGCCTGCGTCGAGCGCGGGCTTGTGGACCCGGACGAAATAGAGATAATCGGAAAGTTTCGTGTCGTGAGATACCGCAAACCGGTGGGGGTTCCCGCGATGTCGAAACGCCTGGTCGGATGGGGTATAAAGATCCAAAGCAGGCTGCCGTCTGTGATAGAGGACAAGTGCGTGAAGTGCGGCCTGTGCGCGGGGGTCTGCCCTGCAAACGCGATAACGATGTCGCCTTACCCGGTGATAGATGCGAAAAAATGTATAAGCTGCTACTGCTGCCACGAGTCCTGCCCGAAAGCGGCAATAAGGCTCAAGATGCGCGGGCCTTTTTCAAAATGACAGAAGGGACAAGATGACCTTGACACAGCCCGACAGGATAACGAGATACGAAAACTACGAGATACTCCATTATGCTTCCCTCGAATCCACGAACACGGAAGGCAAGAGGCTAGCAAGAAATGGCGCGGGCGAAAGGACTGTCGTCGTTGCGGACATTCAAAGCGGCGGGCGCGGACGCATCGGCAGGAGGTGGGAATCGCCGCTTGGCGGGGCATGGTTTTCAATCATACTCCGTCCGCGCGTTCCTGCTAATGAGGTGCCGTCGCTCGCCTTGGTGGCGGGCATCGCGGTCGCCAAGGCCCTGCGCTCGCTTGGCATGAACCGCGCCATGATAAAATGGCCAAACGACGTTAACATAGACGGAAAAAAGATCTGCGGCATACTCGCGGAATCGGCAAGTGACTGCTCCGAAGGCGGGAGAGACGGTGTCGGATTCGCAGTGATAGGCATCGGCATAAACGTGAAAAACCCGGTCGCCTCTCTTCCCGAAACCATCCGCGAGAGGTCCGCCTCCGTTGCCGGTGAGGGATCCGACGAAAGCGTTGAAAATGTGATAGGGGAAGTCCTCTCTGCGTTCGACGGGCTTTATGAAATCTTCACGGCAAGCGGTTTTCGGGTTCTGCGTAATGAATGGCTAAAACTTTCCGAGACCGCCGGCATGCGCGTGAGCGTGGAGGTCGGCGCAGAAGAAAAGGTATCCGGCACTGCCATCGGAATAGGTGAAAAAGGGGAACTCTTGATAAAAAAGGATGACGGGGAGATAGCTACGATTCTGGCGGGCGACTGCGTGCACGCGACTTCCGATGCATGATGGAAAACGCCGCCTGCGAAACGAATGCCGGTTCTTTCTACTCCTCTCCTGAAAAGAGCCGGTCAACCATCCAGTCGGGGTCGAACGGTATCTGGTCTTCGTATCCCTGCCCGACGCCGATAAAGACAAGCGGCTTGCCTATCGTGTAGGCGACCGAAAGCGCCGCGCCGCCTTTTGCGTCCGCATCCACCTTTGTCAGTATGACGCCGTCTATGCCAACCACCTGGTTGAACTGCTTCGCCTGCTCGACCGCGTCGTTGCCCGCAAGAGAATCGCCGACGAACAGGATGAGGTCGGGCTTTGCGACCCTCTTTATCTTGTCCATCTCGTCCATGAGGTTTATGTTCGTCTGCATCCGCCCTGCGGTATCGAGAAGCACCACGTCCCTGTGCCTTGCCTTCGCATGCTCTATCGCATCGTAGGCGACTGCGGCCGGATCGCTGCCTGCGGAATGTTTTATTATCTTGACGCCAAGCCTGTTCGCGTGTGTTTCTAACTGCTCTATCGCCCCCGCCCTGAACGTGTCGCCCGCCGCAAGGACGCAGCTGTTTCCGCGCTTCAGAAGCCGGTGCGCGATCTTCGCAATAGAGGTCGTCTTGCCTGTGCCGTTCACTCCGACGAACATGACGACAAACGGCTTGTCGCTCTTGTCGACCATCTCGTCGAAGTCGAGCCTGCTTGTCGCAAGCACGCCGCGTATGGCATTTCGAAGCACGGTCTCCACTATCGACCCCGTATCCTTCTTTCCAAGCGGAGCGGTTTCGAGGTAGAGTTTCACATTCTCTTTTATGGCATCTATAACAGGAAGCGCGACATCGGATTCCAGCAGGCCGATTTCAAGATCCCAAAGCAGTTCGGAGAGCTTCGAATCGCTTATGGAAAGCCCCTTCTTCTCGACTGTCGAGACGAATTTCTCCGCCACCCTTTGCGCCGATACCGCGTGTCTCAGTTCGGCCTCGAGCGCTGACTCTATGTGCTCATCATATACCTTTCGTCCCGCCCTCTTCCTTTCGGGGCGCGGCTGGTGGAAAGCGGGTTTTTGCTGCTGCGGCTGCGGTGTGGACTGCGCCGGCGTGGGTTCGATAAAACGCACCTCCCGCGGAATCCGCACCGTACCGGATGCTGCAGGATGCGCAGCAGGTTGAACCGGGATTTCCTTAACGTCCGGCTCGCGCTCAACCGGCGCTGCGGGTGGTTCCCTATCCGCGAGAGGTTCTGTAAAAATCGGCGTTCCCTGCGGCTCCCCGGGCGCCCACGCCGCTGGCGGCTCATCCTCTTTTCGCGATGATTCCAACGGTTCCCCGGCCTTTAGGGCATCACTCTCTTTTTGAGCGGATACCTGCGGCTCCCCGGCTTTTGCCGCCTCTTCCACTACCGGAAACTGCGCTGCCTGTTCTGCCGGCTTCGCTGCGGGTGCCGCCACGCCGCAGGTATCGGCCTCGAGCTCGCGGGCCAGTTCGCTTTCCAGCTCCGCCCCGAGTTCCTCTTCGAACTTCGATAATTTCTTTCTAAGGGACTTGAACATCTGACTCTACCTGCTCGATTTTTTCGTTTCTTGCTCGTATTGCTTTTCTATTTCCGCTGCAAGCCGCTCGGCCTCGGCCTCAAGCTGCTGCACGCTTCTTGAAAGCCCGACCTCTTTTTCGGCGAGTTCTTTTATCGTCTTTTCAAGGTGTTCGAGCGCGGACTTCACGTCGCGCTCGACCGATATTCCGGCGCCTATGCCGGATATGACGCGGGACGCGTCTGCGACTGCGGCAAACAGGTGGATGTCGCCGCCGATTGGGAGCAGCACTTCTTTCGAGACATCCTTTTCTGAAAGGGCCTTAAGTGTTTCGAGGGCGCGGAAATGGTCTTGCGCGACGGCGTTCAAAAATCCGACCTGCTCGATTGCGGCCTGCATGTTCGCCTTGTAGAAATCGAGCCTCGCAAGCTTGTCGTCCACGGACTCCTTCCTGCTGCCGACTGCCTCTTCGCTCATGTGAACACCGGGATAGGATAGGGCGTATTAAGCCTATCACATATGCAGGTCGATTATCTTGTGCTTTACGACCGGATCCGTTATCTCGTCGGGCTTGAGTTCGAGCACTTCGTCCACGGTAACCTGCCTTCTTGCGACTCCGTGTTTTGAGCCAAGCAGGCAGAGAATCTTCTCCTTCGCATGGTTCATGTCCTGGCTTATGAACTCCTTTGAGAACGACTGGTGGCGGTTTATGCCCATCTCGAAACTTCCATTTACGCGGTATGCCTTCATCTCTTTTCCTCCTTTGATTCGACAACTATCGCAGGTTGATAGAATGGGGCATAACCTTTAATAATTTGTGGATTAGGGAAAGACAAATTAGGGAAAAGAATAGGAAAATAGCGTCGTTTTGCAGCAACCTTTCTCTGCGAACTCCATCGAAACCGCGGTTTGCGACACCGTTATGCCGACAACGCCGGCGCCCACGTCCTCCGAGCCGGAGAATGGAACGGAAAGGGCGATGCTGTCAGCCATAACCTGCAGGTCGATTCCATCCGCGAGGAATGAAACCGGCGGCTCGAGCGGAAACGGAGGGAGGCTGAAAAGCCCTGCCATGACCTGCTCGCCCCCGCCGTCCTTGAGGTCGTATTTGGACTCGAAGACCATCGAGAGGCGGCCCATCGGCTCCTTTAGCCGCAAAAGCGCATCCTCCTCTCCGTTGAGGAAGTAGTCGAACCACGCCTCGGAGTAGTAGGCGACCATCCCTCCCGACCACGTCGGGAACGGGTAGAATGGAAGGTTCGTCCAGCTTGCGTGGTTGCCCTGGTGTATGGTGATGAACTCCTTTGGCCCTTCGAGCTTGTCGTATATGCGCCCGGTTATCGCAGGGCACACGAGGGGTATCGGCGCAACAGGCCCGTCGCTGTCCGCGGTCTGTATCTGTATCGGTATGGACGAAGTTTCGAAATTCACGTTGAACTCGCTTACCGGCGCCGCGGAGACGACCGCTTTCACCCTGTCGTCAACGGCCTGATGCTCGAGCACCGTTATGCCGCCCATCGAGTGGCCGAAGGTGCCTATGCGCGAGTAATCGATGCGGTCATTTACCGGGCTGTCGTAGAGCATGTAGGTTATCGCTTCGCCGAGGTCGCCCACGCGCACGTTCCAGACGTCTGTCATCGAACCCTCGGATTTTCCCTGACCTGTGAGGTCGAAGGAGAAGACGATGTAGCCGTTGGCGGCCAGATGAAGCGCCCAGAAGTAATACTGCTCCTTGTTCGCTCCAAGCCCCTCGCAAAAGACCAAAAGCGGCAGCCTTTCGCCATTATCAAGGGCCAGCTCGCCGGGAATGAATATCCTGCCCATGAGTTCGTGCCCGTTCCGGTTCACAAAACTGACGTCCATGAAATTGCCTGCGTCGTTGTAGTGGGGGTGGCCGTATCCCGGATACGCCTCGATGTATGGGGGTATCTTGGAGTTCGTCCCCTGCTCGTAATAGGTCTTCGCGGCCCAGTGGCGCATCTCCTTGTCGCCAAGCTCGATGAAGCTGTTGCCCATGCCAAGCGTCTCGTCGGCAGCCATGGCCAGTTCGGTCCACGGCAGCGCGTCAAGCGTTGGGTCGAGCGCGCTCATCATCTCTTCTACGTAATCCCAATTCTCGTCGTCCTCTTCGGGCTGCGGCGGGTTCTCCGGAGGGGTTTCTCCGGCTTCGGATGTCTTTGCGCCATTTTCGAGAGCGCCGATGCAGCCGCCCATAAGGGCGCTTACAATCATCGCGGCAACGAGCATCAACGGCAAAAACCTTTTTTGGCTCATGGAGGAAATAACTGATTGCCGATATTTAAGAATTGTTGAATAATTATTGAAAGCGCGGGATAAAAAGGCACGCCGTAAAGAGAGTTCAGTAAAGCTTCAATGCCTCTTCTATCCTGCCAAGCTCAATTCCCGTCGTCTTCGTGCCAATGACCGCACCCTTTTCGTTTGCGACGACTCCTGCGCCGACAAACGGTATGCCGTGGTTGACGGTGCCTATCTTCGCCTCGACGTTAAAGAATGCCGAGAACTTCTCGAGCTCTTCGTCCGTCGTCTTCGCGTGGCATAGAAGTCCCTTGTTCGTGACCACCCCGGCCGTGCCTACGGTGTTGACGCCGGCGATGCTGCCAAGCCTCACCGGGACGCCGAGCGTTTCCTCGATTTTAAGGAGGTGCTTCTCCTTTATCTCGGGATGCGCAAGCGCCGCATGGTCGTTGCAGAGTATGTTGTTTCCCGCCGCATTGATGCGGTCGTGCAGGCGGACCACCTTGAGCCCGGCCCCTTCCAAAAGCGCGATCTCGTCGTCATCCGCCATGCTTGAGATTACTGCGCCGTGCGAGTTTGCGGCGAGCATGCTGCCGACGAGGTTTCCGCCGCCTATCGTGAGCTGCATGAGTTTGGTCCCCAGGGCTTCTGCCACCTCGCCATAGACGCGCTCTGTAAGGAAACGCTGGATGAAGGTCACGCTGCCGTTTGTGCGCGCGAAGACCCCTACGTGGGAATTTCCGTTGAAATCCAAAAGTTTGAACATGGTGACCTGCCTTTTGTATAAATCGGTATTTGAAATGATGAAAAGATGGGGAAGATTATTCTTCCTTCGTTTCGGCGTCGGCCTTTGCCTCGGGCTCGGCCTCTGGTTCGCCTTCGGCTTCCGGCTCAACTTCGCCTTCGGCTTCCTCCTCTGCACCCTCGGCTTCTTCGCCCTCCTCTTCCGCAAGCTCGCGCTTGAGTATGGGGGTCTTTGACTCGCGCTGCTTCTTTATCTCGTCGCGGTGCGTCCTGACCTCGTCCTCGGGGAGCGAAACCTCGACCTGTCCGTCCTCGAACTTTATCGCGCGGACGCGTATCTTGGACGGGCACTTGTATTTGCCCTGTCCCCAGAGCTGCTCGTTGAGGGTGCCTGCCATCCAGACCTTCTCGCCTTCGACCTTCATGTGCCTCGAAATGAACTTCCGCACAGCTAGCACCGCGCGGTCGGCCCTTCTGCTCGAAACGCCGAACTTCGCAGTGCGCAGGGGTATAGTGTAAATGCGTTCAATCTCTTCTGCCATTCAAATCCCTCACTTCTGCAATTTGCTTCTGCGCCAGCTGTGCATCTTGGGGTGGCGTGTAAAGCGGCGCGCCGTCTTTATTACAACCCATGCAGGTACGCGACGGTTTGAGGTCGTCGCCTTCTGCAATCGCAATTTCTTTCCAAGTGGTTTATGCGAAGACATCCGTATCACCAATTATCTTCTTTCTATATTTATTTCCCTTCTCGTGGGCATGATTTTCGATAGTATTAGCCTCATCTGCGAGTCGTCTATCTTTTCCTGCAGCCTGCCGGACTGGGCGAGCATTATGAGCTGCCCCTCGACGTTCTCTGCCACATCCGGATAGGCGAGCCTGACAGTCCCGAGGCGTTCTTTTGCCTCCGGGGTCAGTATCTGTCGCAGGATGAGTTCCTTTTGTGCGAGCATCTGGGACTCGGACTCGCGATTCCGCTGTTCGGCCTCCGCCTGTTTTTGGAGTTCGAACAGTTTTCTGCGCCTAAGCGCCTCGAGTTCCTCATCGCCCGCCATCGGAATATTCCTCCGATTAGTATTTTGCAAGACCGGGTATGCTCTCGACGAGTTTCTGCTTTACCTCGTGCGCGGCGTTGTCGACGAACGACTGTCCCGCCGGCGCGATCTGGCGCCCCGTTCCCTTTATGGTCTTTATGAATCCCGCCTTTTCAAGCTGCTGCAGAGCGTTTCTTACTATGGAGCCTGAGCCGCGGACCGCCTTGTTTGGCTTCGAACCCCTGTCCCTTGCCCCGCCGAACTCGGCGCGAAGCCGCTCGGTTCCCACCGGGCCGTTCATATAGACCTTGCGCAGCACTGCCGCCACGCGTATCTCCCACCAGTCCTCGTTGACTGGAGGGTTCTCGGTGTGGATGCCGGTGCGGACGAAAGGCGCCCATTCGGGTGCCTTCACGGCCTCGATATCTGCGAACTTCTCGGCGAGTTTTTCTATGAGTTTGTCGGCGGGCACGTCGTATGCCGTTGTCATTGATAATCCTCCTTATAATCTACCTATTATTGTCTGGATAGCACTACGGGTAATGCAAGAACCCCTATAAAAATATGATTGGATTTTTAGTAGTTCCGAAAGTCCCTACCAAGCAATCATACTCTATTAATATAGTGCTTAATTTGTAATTCTTGGCTAGCGAAAAGGAGTATGAAAAAGAGGTTTAAGATAGTTTTTGACCGCAAAATCCGGGAACAATGACAATCAGGCTCTGCGCAGCTCTATTCCGACGCTGCCACCATGGTAAAATTCACGCCCACGATATCACCCCAGTAGCAATCCTTTCTCCAGTCATTATAGATGGTGTAACAATCACCCGGGCAACACTCCCACAAAGGCTACGCGAACGAATCCGCCGGGAAGCCCTCTCGGGCAAGACCAAGTACCTGAATTCACTAGGTATTTGGCTGAAATACAAGCAACCGACTTTTACTGAAGCGTCGCCGTTGGCAATATTTTTACTAATCTATGGGTAAGACTTTTATATCTTATAATATATTGTCAAAACAACAATATATTACAAAATGGGTTGTGATAAAACGATACAGGAGCTGGCGCATTGTGTCTATTACGGGATTTGTGACGAAATGGTGTATGCACCCAGATGGTATTATATAATGGATGTAAAACCCGACGATTACTCGCACAAACTCTGTTATAATTCAAAACGAAGCGACTGTCTTGATTATTTCTGGCCTCATGTAAAGAGGATGCTGGAAGAATTGAGGGGCGCCGGAATGCTTACTGGCTTGGATCTCGTGACAGTAATTCCATCCCACGGAATCGGTGGCTATTCGCCCACTCTTGATTCACTTGGCAGACGTATCAGCCAACATTTAACGCTCCCATATGAAAAAATCATATCGCGCGTTCGAGTCACTAGAACGGATGAATCCCGTATAGACAACTTAGAGGGAAGATATCGTGCGGTAAGCGGATCTATGGAATTAAATAGACCCCTAACGGAAAAGAACGTATTATTAATAGACGACGTTAAAACAACAGGTATTACCATTTTAGAGGCAAAGAAAATTTTACTGGGGGGTGGCGTAGAAAATACCCTTACCATATGCCTAGGAATCAATGCGACCGAAGACAAAAACGGTCAATTGCAAGAGGTTGGATAAATGAACCACCAAGATTTAATTAGTTGGCTGAAGCTCTGCAACGTGAACGGGGTGGGGCCAAAAAAAATCATGCGCTTGCTAACCATATTTAAAGACATACCCACAATAGTTGATGCCTCGGTTTCGGATTTTCTAAGGTCCGGGGTGTTCAACGAGGAGATGGTAGAAGATTGGATTAAACTGAAAAGCGCGTCATCCCAAAAATTTGAGGAAAAACTATTGGAATGCGAAGAGAACAACATAGAAATTATCACGCTCGCATCCAAAGAATATCCTCAACGGTTGAAGCTGATATCCAATCCCCCCCTAAATCTCTTCATTCGTGGAGATAAAAAACTATTATATTCCAAAAAGATAGCTATAGTAGGTAGCAGGGGTTCGGATAACGACGCTAAAGAATGGGCACTTCAAAAGGCATATGAACTTGCCAAAAGGAATGTAACCATCATTAGTGGGGGGGCACAGGGGATAGACTACGCTGCACACCGAGGCGCATTGGACGCATCTGGAAACACCATCTGTGTTTTTGGTACAGGTTTGCTTAGTCCATATCCCAAAGAGCACAAACCCTTGTTCAAGGAGATAATAAGCAACGGGGGTCTGCTGATTAGTGAAAATCTCCCCACATTCAGCGGAAGCAGAATCGCCCTTTTACAAAGAAATCGGATTACCTCCGGTCTATCCGATGCCCTAATCGCTGTTACAGCATCGCTAAAGGGTGGGTCGATGACCCAACTTATGCATGCGCACAATCAACGAATTCCCCTGTTTTGCCCAAGTTTTGGGCTTGGCTTTTCGCCTAGTGAGGGGCTTAAAGAGGTGAAGAAAAAATACAACATCTGGGAGATAAGCGAAATAGAACAAGTGCTGGATTTCATAGATAACCAAAATAAATCTTCGGTATTGCCTCAACAGAGGACCTTGTTCTAATGTAAAACTGTTTACCCTCCTCCGTCTTCTTATACCCTCAACCTCTTTTTCCAATCAATGACCGGAAAACACCTCCCGCAAAGCCTGCGCGAACGAATCCGCCACGAAGTGACGTCAGGCAAGACCAAGTATCAGGTCGCAAACGAGTTCGGCCTCAATTACAAGACTGTTTGCAACATAACGCCGGATATCCCTAGCAGCACTCCGGGCAATTGTGGATTGAGGGGGCAAACGCTTGAGTTACTACAAGAGATCGTCTCCAGAGGATACTCCCAAGATGTCAATCTGGACCGCCTGATCACCCTCAAAAAATACTTCCCCGAGATAAAGACAACGATAGTGGAAGGCAAGAGGTTTTGCTATCTGGACGAGAAGGCGCGCGTGGCGCTGGCCGGATTCTTGGAAGAGAAAAAGGGCAAGATCGTCAGCTACCAGAAGCTTGCCTTGATCAGCCGCGCATTCGGCGAAAACATGGATATCGGGCAGAAAAGGCGGTTCCTTGATAGGCAAGCTCCTCAAAAACGGTTTTTCGCAAGAAAGAGAGAGCAGGGCAAAACGGAAGTTCCTAAGGAGAATCAGCGCACCTTGGACGATTTCCTTGGTAGATTTTTACCTTCGGAGGTACTTATTTTGCTACCCTTTCACCTCTGCCACGACCCCTCTCTTAAGGAGTATCTCCGACACGTCCCTTGGCAAAGTAACCACATCGTTCCTCTTGATTTCGTATCTCCTCATGTCGGTTCCGATGAAATCGGGTATGTCGGCCAGCGCCCTCACTATCGATATGTCGTCTGGCAGACGCGAAGGCTGGCGCGCCCTTTGCGGCATGGCATCGCACGAGGGGTCTGCGGATTTTACAGTTGCCGGGGACTCCTGCATCTCAGCGGTCTGTTGCGGTATCTCTTTTTTAGGTGAAACGGAAGATTGCGACTGTGTTGCCGCGCCGCCATGTGATATCCCAAAAGCGGGAGTTGGCAAAGGCGCGCTTGCAACAGGCGCCTGACCGGATTCGCCGGGCACCATGCGTGATGCCGCGCCAGAAAAGAGTGTGGTTTTCGCAGATGGAACGGACGCTGATGCCGACTGGTCGAAACCGATTTCGGTCCCGTGAACGAATCTGCTCCGCCCCCTCTTTAGGATATCGCGCAGCGCGGTGAAGAACTCCTTTTCGTCCACAGTCATGTTGTTCGAGTCCGGCTCGCTTCCACGCGCGGCAGAGAGGGCGGCAAGGGCTATCTTCTTCTCCCGTATCTCGTATATCTCGTCGAAGAGCCGTTTGGTGTTGCGAAGCTCGTCCGCTATGAGAAGCAATTTCCGTGAAGAGGGGTTTACGCGCTGGTGGTTCATGAACTCGTTCTCAAGCGCGGTTATCCGTCTTGCCACGACCCGGTAAAATCCGCCGTCCAGCTTCGTCAGCTTGGGGGCGTTCTTCTCCGATTTTATTATGTTTCGGAGGTCTATGTAGCTTAATTCGTCCGGCTCCATGGCAACACCCCGACATGCGTTTGATGCTTTTAGTAGTTTGGGGAAAATGATTGCGCAGTCTTACTCGGTTGTAACAAAAGTATGGCAGATATACGGATATTTACTTCAGTGACGAATCGCTCTGCGCTTCGTCCTGCTTGAGGAAGCTTCGCTTCCGAGATAAGACGAATACAAGCGAAGCGCGTATTCTGTCAGTATCGAAAACTGCCTGATCGGTGGGCAGCA
>PGXE01000115.1 GCA_002838935.1 Thermoplasmata archaeon HGW-Thermoplasmata-1
CACCGTATCTTGCAGGCACCGTATCTTGCAGGCACCGCCCGCAAGGCGGAAGCGTATGCCGGGGGTCAGGTCCACCGGACCCGCACTCTGGCAAATGTCGGCTCTCCGTCGTTTATTTCAGCCGTATTTGCGTTCATAGGTAATTTGGAGGTTACCTGGCGTTGAGTATTATAGTCATCATTTAAAAACTTTTGCCATTTTACAGGAATAAAACAGCAAAAAACGGGCAAAAAACGGGCAGAATATGCGCCCCGGATCGCCATAAACGCCGACGTTTTTGTAGGCGTTTGCCGTAAAAATTCGCACGATGGCGTAGCTAAAACGTGTAAACCGCCCGCACCCGGAGTGACCGGACCGGCGGGCGGCGTCCGCGTTCTTCGTGCCCGCGCCGGCAAACCGCCCGCACCCAAAAGGGATTGGCGTTCTTTGATTGCGCCGGCCGGATTAAACGACCACGCCCGCGACCAGCGCTTCGCTGACTATCGAAAAACGATTCTTGCGTTCGTTGAACTCTTCGGGGGTGAGGCAAATAAAGTCTACGGGATAATCGAGATTCCAGTGTTTATATAACATTACGCCCCTTTTGAGGACGTTGACCCCCCTGAATTTCTTTGACACCACGAGGAGGTCGATATCGCTGTCATCCCGGTAGTTATCGGTGGTGCGGCTGCCGAAAAAGACCACGCGATCCGGATCGACGTTCGCATCTTCGAGTTCTTTTTTGAACTCTTTTATTTTTATAAGCGCGTGCGTATCCATTCTACGATCTCCTCTGCCAGGGGCATAAGTTCCTCGGCCATCTCGCAGGGGTTTTCGATGGGCGGGGCATCCACATATCTCGTCACATATACCATCGTAAGAGCCATGCACCCATCCATGTATTTGGCAGGTAATGCGATCTCTCTGGCCATCAGCACCAAATCGTGGGTGCGGTCCTTTTTGCCGAATCTTTTAAGATGCATTGCTTTGAGCGCTTTTTCTACCGCCTGTTGGCTATGAACCAAAGCGTGTTGGTATCGGTCATGCTGCAGCAGGCACCGGGCTGTTTCTATTTCCTCTTCGGCATCGTGCAGCCATTCATTGACTGCCGCGTCGGTGCATTGTATATGATCGGCTCGTTTGCATCCCGTCATCTCAATCCCCCGGTTTTCGTATCCGGTCGCGGTTCCAATACGGGGACCGGCACGCCGGGCAGGTCTTTGGGCCGCTGTTTGCGCGGGGATGCCACGTATGGCCGCACCTCTTGCAGGCCAATATGGGGAGTTCCATCTTATCGGGTTGACGATATGTTGGCATCCGTATATAATCTTGCCCGCCCGGCATCGCTTGCGGCTCTTGCCCGTCCGTCTCCCGGATGCCGCTTTTATATATTATATATCTAATAATATTTATAAAAAGAAAAAAGATGAAAACATAAAAAAGACACCTAACAACATTTATATATAATAATCTCCATTCTTGACTGCACTGCAACAAAACCTTTTAAAGGCTTTGGATGTGATTATCATGGCGAAGAAGGAAAGGGAAAAGATAGAGGAGATAAACGAGTGCCCCGAATGCCACTCGACGCATCTCACGAAGGACTACAGCAGGGCCGAAGTCGTCTGCGAGGCGTGCGGCCTTATCATAGAGGACGCGCTCATCGACCAGGGGCCGGAATGGCGCGCTTTCGACTCGGAGCAGCGCGAGAAACGCGCGCGCGTCGGCGCGCCCATGACCTACACCATCCACGACAAGGGTCTCTCCACCACCATCGGCTGGAAAAACAAGGACTCCTACGGCAAGTCCATACCGACAAGGAACCGCGCCCAGCTCTACCGCTTAAGGAAATGGCAGCGCAGGATACGCGTCTCGAACGCGACCGAGCGCAACCTCGCCTTCGCGCTCTCCGAACTCGACCGCATGGCGAGCTCGATGGGTCTTCCGAGAAACGTGCGCGAGACCGCCGCGATGGTCTACCGTAAGGCCGTGACGAAGAACCTCATAAGGGGGCGCTCCATAGAGGGCGTCGCCGCGGCCGCGCTCTACGCCGCCTGCCGCCAGTGCAACGTTCCGCGAACGCTCGACGAGATAGCGGATTCGGGGCACGTCAACAGGAAGGAGATAGGCAGGACATACCGCTTCATCGCCCGCGAACTCGGCCTCAAGCTCATGCCGACAAGCCCCTCTGACTACATCGCAAGGTTCTCGTCCGAGCTGAAACTCGGCGGCGACGTCGAGGCGAAGGCGCACGACATCCTCAAGCAGGCCGTGGACAAGGAGCTTACGAGCGGGCGCGGGCCGACAGGGGTGGCCGCAGCCGCCCTTTATATAGCCTCCATCCTCTGCGGCGAGCGCAGGACCCAGCGCGAGGTGGCCGACGTCGCGGGCGTGACCGAGGTCACGATAAGGAACCGCTACAAGGAACTCGCGGAGAAGCTCTCGATAGACATCGCCCTCTGAAGGGCAAACTCTTTTTCCACCCACCTTATTACGGATTTTTAGTTCAGGGGACGTTATATGGCTATCACGCGTTGGTACAAGGAAAAGAAGCGGGAGCATTTCTACAACGAGGCGAAGAGGCTCGGCTACAGGGCGCGCTCCGCCTTCAAGCTCATACAGATAAACGAGAAGTTCGGCATAATAAAGAAGGGCGACGTGGTGGTCGACCTCGGCTGCTCCCCCGGCGGCTGGTGCCAGGTCGCGCTCGAGCTTACGGGCGGCGAAGGGGTTGTCGTCGGCGTCGACCTCCTGCCAACGGAGCCGATATCCGGAGTCAGGCTGATGCGCGGCGACATGACCACTGACGAGACCGTGGAGCGGCTTCTTGAGGTCGTGAACGAGAAAAGCGTGCAGGCGGCAAGGCCCGACCTTCTCGTCGACTGCGTCCTCTCCGACATGAGCCCCGACATCTCCGGCCACTACACCACGGACCAGGCGAGAAGCATCTGGCTCTGCTACCGTGCGCTCGAGTTCGCAAGGAAGGTCCTTCGCGAAGAGGGCGGCTTCGCCTGCAAGGTCTTCGAGGGCGAGGATTTCATCGAGTTCCGCTCCGAGCTTAAAAGGTGGTTTCGGCACGTCAGGCCCTTCTCGCCGCCCGCATCGCGCAAGTCGAGCAGCGAGATATACCTGGTTGCCAAGGGTTTTCGCGCAGTCCCCCTGCCAAAGGCGGAGCCCAAACGTGCCGCAAAAAGCGAAAACGAGGACGAAGAAGAGGAAGCCGCGCCCCGCGAAAGGTTCCTGTAAAAACAGCTCCGGCGACAGCGCGCGGGCGGGGAAAAAGGGGCGAGGAGGGCGGCGACCGCCGGTATTTCTCGGTGGTTGGCATAGTAGGGGTTTTGACAGGCAGCCCGACGCCAAGGCAGCATTGGGGCAAGGTCGGGGACAGGTAATGTGACATCCTCCCCGCCTTAAAAGGCGGGGCTTCCAACCTGGAAATATGCGGATAATTTTGTCTGATGAACATCTTCTTGATGCCTTACGTAATCA
>PGXE01000116.1 GCA_002838935.1 Thermoplasmata archaeon HGW-Thermoplasmata-1
TACTTGAAAAAGGAACCAGAACGCCACCCGTGTCAGCGGGTAGTATTTTAGAAAAAAGTTGCAATATTAGTTAACTAGGTTGCGGGTCGGCCTCAATTATAAATACTGGTCGATGCTTCAATGGGGCCACGACTTTTCAGTCGTGGATATGAACAAGCTGGGCGACCAGATCGTGGGCGCTCGCTGGGCTTCAATGGGGCCACGACTTTTCAGTCGTGGATATGCTAAAACCGCCAGACACCTTTCCGCGGTTTCCAGTGGCTTCAATGGGGCCACGACTTTTCAGTCGTGGATATCAGACCCCGAAACCGCTGCGGGAGCGACCATCCCCGCTTCAATGGGGCCACGACTTTTCAGTCGTGGATATACTAAATGACCCCCTTTCATTTCCACTGGAGATTCAGCTTCAATGGGGCCACGACTTTTCAGTCGTGGATATCTGGCGTTCGCCAGCACGCTCCAGCGCCACTATACAGCTTCAATGGGGCCACGACTTTTCAGTCGTGGATATCCGCAGCGGTTTCGGGGTCTGTGGACGCCCCCCCACCCGCTTCAATGGGGCCACGACTTTTCAGTCGTGGATATAACAAACTCGGAGACCAGATAGTAGGCGCTCGCTGGGCTTCAATGGGGCCACGACTTTTCAGTCGTGGATATAAATAAGCAGTATCACAGGTCAGACAGCGGAATCTGTTGCTTCAATGGGGCCACGACTTTTCAGTCGTGGATATGGCATCGTGTGTGTGTAGCTTTATCCGGCATCATGACGCTTCAATGGGGCCACGACTTTTCAGTCGTGGATATCAGCCCGTCCCTACAGACCAACGGCCCGATAACGATGCTTCAATGGGGCCACGACTTTTCAGTCGTGGATATGGCCTTATATAGGCTTAGATTGTGGCATTTGTGGGCGATTGATGGTATTTTACTACATTTTTCTTCTTGTATTAGATGCCATGATTAAAGTTTTTTCGTTTCTTGTAAAAACGAACGTTTCGAGAGGTTGTTAAAATTGCGTTTCTTACCGGCCATACTTTTTGAAAATAATCATCCAAACGCCCTAACGCACAAGGAGAAAAAATGGATTTCGAGCGGTGGCACTGTTTTCACTCATCACATAACCTCTCGAAAATGAGATTTTTGCGGGCTTTCGATTCGAATGGGGTCGTAGCGTGTCGGGTTTAGATATTCCGTTGTTCCCATTTTCCATCCAAACCGCGAAATGCGATTATCGTTCTGTTCATTTCATCATATTATTATCGCACTTCGTTCCGGCACCGGCATGACTTGGCCGATGAAATCTATGCGTTCTTTTGCTTTGCCGGATATCTGACCCAAGTCAACTATCATCGCGCTGTCCTCGTCGTGGTGTATGATCTCGTTGAGTTTGGTCATCAGGATAACTCGTTCCTTGTCCGAAAGATCGCACAGGAACACGGAGTATTGCATCGCTTCCCCAAATCCCCGCATGGTCATGAAGGTACGGCGCAATCGCTTCGGGTCGCGTATGTCATAAGCGACGAGATATAATTTTCGCATTTTTCACCTCGTGCAGAACATCGGATATTCTTCTATTTCGCCAAGAAGATATCTTGCCAGCAGCCTTGCCTGAACCTCCAGAACGCGCCGATAACTTATCCGGTATCCGAAAGTGGGGTGCGTTACGAGGTCGTCCATTCTCCGTTCGTATGCCTTTAGCAGTGATTTCTTCGCGGCAGGGGCGATGGATACTGCGTTGCCACGCCTGACAAAATCCTTTGCGCACACCTCCCCGTTGTTTATCAGGGTTATCACCGTGGAATCGGCTATTATGGGTCGAAATTCTTCCATCATGTCCAAAGCCAATGACGGACGACCGTAACGAGGTCGATGATAGAATCCCAAATACGGGTCGAATCCGACCGATAGAAGCGAAACAGTCACGTCTTTTGCCAGTACTGCATATACATATGATAATAGTGAATTTACCGGATCCTTGGGGGGTCGGCGATTTCGGGACTCGAAGTCAAAATCGATCTCGCTGTCGGGGTGTTTCAACATATCCGGGAAGTGCATGAAATACACCCGGCTCGCCGAGCCTTCAATGCCAAGCAATTCCTCGGCAGATTTCGCATCGGCGACACATTTGGCAAGTTTCGCCAGTTCGTTCATTGCAGAGGGGGATGCCTTTTGCGAGTTGCGGCGAAGCAACGTCCGACAGTTTCTTATTTTGCCTTCCGTGACCTTTTTTGCAAGAGCTAACGCTTTTGCCGGGTCGGATGCGGTTGCATATTGGCGTATCCTGAGTTCCACGTTCTTATGCCCCATGCCGTGCGTGATGCCTGAGAACCACCCACCTGTGGAAAAATAGCAGATCGGTATGTTCCTGTCACAAAGCTCTTTTATGGCGGGAGTCGTGAGTTGCACGTTCCCGAATAATGCCAATTGCGACATCTCTATGAGCTTAGCGCTCCCGATAGTCGAACCACCCATTTTTATCAGAATCTCTTCGCCCCTTTTTGTCACCATTGATCCTTGTTCCTGAATGTAAACCGGTATCGCATCGTCCCTTGCGGGATATAGTCGTCTGATGTCTTTCTTTTTTTCGGGCGATTCGTCGATTTGGGATAACAGGTTTGTCTCGTCGGGCAGGCATATCCCGACAAGGGAACATTTTTGGCATTTGGGACTATCATCAAGCGGGGCCGGGCAAATTCCCGATGCGGCGACAATTCGACATTCTTCTACCTTGCGAACTGTCCACTCCACAAGTTCTTCCGATATCGGGATAGGAACTCTTTCTTTCGAACCGGCATAATACACAAACCCTTCCGTGCAGTCATAGCCGTTCTCGCGCAGTATCAATGCCTGCGAGCATATCTGAACTTTGTCTGTGGGCCATGCGCCTTCGGAAAATTCCGGTTTTTTACCCTTTTTGTAGTCCACGGGCGAAACCATTCTTCCAGTGCCTTCAACAAGATCCATCTTGGCGATGATGCCGTATTTTTCAGACGATAGCATTACGGACTGTGCGCGTATTTCTTCATCGGCGATGGCTTCGGCGGACGACCCTGAATTTTTCTCTACCGTGGGAAGTTGTCCCGATTCCTTATCGACTCTGCGATGTACCGATTGACCCTCGACCGTATCTGCCGAATGCTCGAATTCGCCCTGAACGAACTCGATATAGAATAACCTGGGGCAATATACGAACTCGTTTAGCATTCGAGCTGGCAGGAGATCGGTTATTTCGCTCATTTTTCAGGGTCCTCGATACTTCCTTCGCCTTTTGCATCGCCATCCGGCGTAGCCGGAAGGCTTTCTTTGCGTTTCCTTTTTTCTATACGCTTGACGGATTCCGGTGCTTCGAGATAATTATCCGGACTGGCGACGCTCCGACCGGACTCTTTTTCCAGCTTAACTCTGGCGCCCCCCGCTATCGTCCCGCCCTTATGCGCCGCTTCCTTGTTTTCGGGAAAGCC
>PGXE01000015.1 GCA_002838935.1 Thermoplasmata archaeon HGW-Thermoplasmata-1
TGGCTACCCCTGCGAGTGAGTGAAGCGAACGAGCAGGTGCAGACGAACGCTCGCGTTCGTCAAGCACCCGCAACATTCGTATGCGAGTGTTGCGACTTCACCGTTATAAGCGAACTGCACACAGGTCCCACGAAGCACGAAGTGATTCGTGAACGACCTTGCGAATTTTGGGGCAAGATTCGCATATCTTGCATATATATGTAAACTATCCTTGCGAATCCAAGAAGTCCGCTTGTCCAAGAATACGCTCTTTTGTTAAAAACGTTTCATTTTCTGCGATAGGGGTGCTATCCACCGAAGCACTTAAAGAGAGGTTAATATATTCTGGTTCGCTTAATTATATAGTACCTATTACTCTGGTGAATTCATGGCACAGGATGACAAAAAAACTATGGTGTACCCCGGAGAGGCCATAGCAAGCTCGGAAGAAATGCTTCCGGGCGAAGGGACATTCGACACCGGCGAAAATATCTGCTCATATTACGCCGGCGACCTCGATATCGATACCAAAAACTTCTCGGCACGCGTTAATGCCAAAGGCTCGACGCCGGTAGTTCTAAAAGAAGGTGACGTCGTAATAGGCGAGATTAGGATGGTCAAGTCCTCGATGGCGGTCGTTGAACTGGTGAAAAAGGCGGGCGAGAAAAGACGCATAACCGGCGAAACCGAGGCGACGCTGAGAGTGGCGAATGCGGCTGAACAGTATGTGCCGGAACTTACGAAAGCCTATAAGAAGCGCGATGTGGTGAGGGCGGTAGTCGTCTCCAAGGCGCCGAGTTTGCAGATAAGCACCAAGGGCGCAGCGCTCGGATGTCTCAACGCCCTATGCACTAAATGCGGCAAAACGCTTGAGAAGAAGGAAAAAGAACTCTGGTGCGCGGATTGCGAACGCAGCGAGACCCGCAAGACGGCTAACGACTACGGCGAAGGGGCGCTCGACCGCACCAATATTTAAAAAAAGACGATAAATAAATTTAGGATGAATTTCGGGTGAATCTCATGGAACTCAAACTGATAAACAAGAACGACAACGAGCTAGAGATAGAACTTATCGGCGAGAACGAGACGCTTCTGAATCCGCTAAAGCAAAAGCTGCTGGCGGAGCCGGGAGTGGACTATGCGGAAAGCATAATAACCAACCAGATGCTTGCCAACCCGAGGCTATATCTTCGCATGAAGACGGGCGATCCTGCAAAGATACTCGAAAAGGCGGCAAAGGATCTTGAAAAAGAGCTAAAGGAATTCTCCGCGGCCTTCGAAAAGGCCCTTCCGCAGGAATCCTGATCACTCCATCTCTATCATCTATCGAATCGGTTTTATCATGGTAATCGGGGCGAGTGAGAGGGAATCGTCCATCGGACTTGAAGTGTTTTATACCGATGCCCCGGGACTAGGCGGCAAGATAAAGAGCGTCCCCGAGGATTTCATCGTCGACGAGGTGTCGTTGCATCCGCCTGAAAAGGACGGCAGATACACCGTTGCGCGGGTGACATCGCTCAACTGGGAGACGAATGCGCTTGTTTCGCAATTTTCAAAAAGGCTGCGGATATCGCGCAATTCCATAGGATTCGCCGGTACGAAGGACAAGCGGGCGTTGACGAGCCAGCTCATGTCATTTCCGGTAAGGCCCGCGGAAGTCGAAAAGCTGTCGATACCCGGAGTCGGGATATCCGGCGCATATACTTCGGATAAGGGGCTTTACACCGGCGACCTCATAGGCAACAGGTTCGAGATAAATATCCGGAATCTGCGAGCGCCGCGGGAGGAGATAGCGCAACGAATCAAATCCGTATCCACCTCCCTTGAGGAATATGGCGGATTTCCGAATTTCTTCGGGGTACAGAGGTTCGGGGTCGTCAGGTCGAACACCCACCTCATAGGAAAACTCATCGTCAATGGCGATATCGAAGGGGCGGTGCGGGCTTACATGGGAATGCCTTACGATTCCGAACCTGAAGAAATAAAAAGCGCACGCCTGCAGATAGACGACGCGAACGACGATTTCGCCGCGGCGCTCAAGGCATGCCATCCGTCGATGAACTTCGAATGCGCGATGCTAAACCACCTCGTATCGAAACCCTGCGACTGGGCGGGCGCGCTCCTCTCGCTTCCGAATAACCTGCTCAAGATGTTCATCCACGCATACCAATCCTACCTGTTCAACAGAATGCTCTCCGAAAGGATTCGGCAGGGTGTTCCGCTAAACGCGGTTGTAAAAGGCGATATCGTGTTCCCTGCGCGCGGAAACGACGTGACCGAGTTCTCGTCAGGCGGCATAACCGTCACGGCGGACAACATCGATAAGATAAACAGGCAGGTATCGCGCGGTAAGGCGTTCGTGTCAGGCGTTCTTTTTGGGATGGACAGCGAATTCGCAGGCGGTGTCATGGGC
The DNA here is from genome assembly GCA_002838935.1 of Thermoplasmata archaeon HGW-Thermoplasmata-1. Classification (GTDB taxonomy): domain Archaea; phylum Thermoplasmatota; class E2. The sequence continues at coordinate 2,393 of PGXE01000015.1, forward strand.
GGGATAGAACGAAAAGTGGTCGAAACCGAAGGTATCTGCAGAAGGGACTTCTTCATACCTGCGATACCCGACCTTTCGTCAAGGGGCTTGCGCAGGATGGTGCTCTGCCCGCTAAAGGGTTTCAGATATGAGCTGTCAGAAGATTCGGTTAACCCGGATGCCTCTTGCGCGAGACTGTCCTTCGAACTGCCAAAGGGCTGCTATGCGACGTCACTTCTGCGGGAATTCATGAAGGCGGAGATAATCAACTACTGAAGGCCGCGCTTCCGGCTGCGGTGGTGACGCACTTCTTTGACAACTTCGCGTATCTTGCCCCATCCCAGTATCACGGCGATTATTAGTATGAAGCATCCCGTAAAGACGTAAGGGACCGCAGGATGCAGGAGGGCGAGCACTCCGTGAAGACTGTTCCATGCGAGCGTCCATGCCGCCGCAGCCGTTATCTGGGCGCATATCACGGTTACGATTATAGGCCACGTCTTTATCCGCATCGCTTTTCCAAGCAGCGCGCCTATCATGGGACCGTTGACTATGAATGGTATAAGCATGAAAAGATAGAGGCCCGCCATCTTGTATTTCTTGACAAGCCCCCTCCCTTTTTCGGCTGCGGATTCAAGCCTGTCTATGATCCGCCCAAACCAGTTGTCAGAGCCGCGCCAATGAAGCAACAGCGACCATATCAGCGAAAACATGAGGCAGACCGTTATTATGTCCTGCATCGAAGAAAGGAAGAATACGAATAACGGTGAAAGCCCGGACGTTATACCCTGCGCTATCCCTGGTTCCCGGCCAAGGAATAACTCGGTAGTCACCTGCAAAAAGACACGGGGAAGCGTGCTTCTGTCGGCAAACCATTGTAGCAGGACGACGAGCAGGGTCACTAGCAAAAGCATTATCCCGAAAAGAAACACCTGCCCCTCGGCCATCGAAAAAAACCTACGCAACGCTTTCATCGGTTTTCGCGACTGGGGGTTTTCCCCACAGTGGTCCTGCCCGGCGGACTGCGCCAGGGCTTCAGAGAATATGCCCATTTCACTCGCTTTTCCCTTTCTGGATGCATATTTCAAGGAAGTTTTTGAACATGCGCTCGCCGAATTGCGTATGCTCGACCTCGGGATGGAACTGCATGCCGTAAAACGGCAGTTCGCGATGCGCCATTATCTGGACCTTGCAGTTCTCGCTGTGGGCGAGCACCTCGAAGCATTGCGGGACGACCGTGACCTCGTCGTTGTGGGATTCCCATACGATGGATGTTTCTGGCAGACCTTCGATTATCGGGTTCGATGCGCCGTCGAGAACGAGATCTATCTTGCCGAACTCCGGCACCTCGCCCGGTGCGCAGTCTCCGCCAAAGAACCGCGCCATGAACTGGTGTCCCGCGCAGATGCCAAGTATGGGAAACCTCGCTTTTTCGAGATACTCGCCGCAGTTGCCAAGCTCTCCCGTCAACCCAATGCGCGGCGCGCCGCCTGACAGTATCATCCCGTCTATCCCGTCCGCCTCAAGTTCGGAAAAAGGGGTCGTGTTCGGCACGATTTTCGTCTCTACGTCTAAATATTTTAGAACGCGCCATTCGCGGTGCGTCCACTGCCCGCCATTGTCTACGACATACACTTTTAGAGCCATGCGGAGTGGAATACGTTCGTGCTTAAAAAAATTAGCATCACGCAAGCAAGATTTATGTCGCCCTCCCGCATTAGCTGTTGCATGATCTCGGTAAGCGGCATGTTCAGCATAGTGATCGCGATTATCAGCGTACCTCTTCTCGTTCTCATGAAGCCAAGCAGCCTGCGCATACGCGGCTTTTCAGACACCCTAAAAACCATCTGGCGCTACAGGTGGCAGTGGCTCGTATTCTTCATTATGCTGAGGCTCAAGAACCTGGTTGACTATCTGAATAATCCGATAAGGCACACGCTGGGATTGAACTTCACGGGTTTTATCTACGCCATAGAAGGGGATGCGGTGCTGAAGATACAGCAATTATTCGAAAACGACATCCTCACCGTAGTCCTCGGCATGAATTACCTTGGCGGTTACATCCTGATGGGGTTCTTCGGCATACTGCTTGTCTCATACTGCGACAACTGGAGGCTTGCGTCGCGCACTTCGCTCAATTACTTCATGATATACCTTCTTGCAATACCGTTATATCTTTTTTTTCCGGTCGACGTTACTTCCAACTATATACCGGAAATGAAGCCGCTCCTTTACCGGCTGTCGCCCGGATTCAACTATTTCTTCATGGGCGCGGACCCGCTTGACAACTGCATTCCGTCTCTTCACATAGGACTGCCGCTCGGGCTTCTGCTTTCGGTTTTTGCGGAGTCCAGAAGGCAACAGCCGAAAAAAATAAAGGACTACCGGGGGTTCATGCTGTTCGTTCTCGTTCAAATAGTGGTATTCAGTTTTTCAATACTTTATCTTGGCGTTCACTGGATAATCGACATATTCGCAGGCATGGCAATCGGGGTCGCTGGCGCCTGGGCGAACGACCGCTACGCAGACCGGTTGTTTTATGCGCTCGACCGCTTCGAACGCAATTATATACGGGCGGGACTACGTAAAATCCGGTGGTTCTCGAAACTATCGCCGTTCACGGCTAATGAAAACAATGCCGTTGTGCCCGGAGAAACGGGTTCATTTTTTAAGACGCTTTATTATGGATGCGACTGCGGGAAATGCGAAGACGGCGACTGCGGGCAGCGAGAGTAAAACGCCGAACGCCACTGCCGCAATGCCGAATCTGCCGTAGCTCATCGAGATTGTGACTACCGATGATTCAGCCCCCTCGCTTGAGGTGTCGTTGCGACTTACGAAAACCGCGCAAATCTTATCTATAGATTCGTTCTCCATCATGTCCGGATAATTCTCCGGATCGTAACTAAAATTTTCATATGTGATATTTGTCCTGCTGAACAGCACCCACAAGGTCACGTTCTCATCGTTGAACAATATGGAATCCGCCATATCCTGGTTATACGCCGCGTCGACTGCCAAAACAAAGAAATCGATTGCGCTGCCGTTTGCTATGTTTATCGATATGTTGAACGGCACCGGCCGCGGAATTTTGTCTATATAGTCCATTTTCATGGAAGTAACGCCTTCGCAGGAGATGCCATACTCGCGGCTTGCCGCTACGGCAGGAAAGATTAGCGACAGTGTCAGAAGTATCGCAATGGCGCATCTTTCGACATGCATGTTTGTTACCTACACCAAGTATATCCGACGAACATTTAAGAATTGTTTGCGGCTTAATGATAATGATGCATTATCCGTTCGTGCATTATTGCCTAAATATTTTTATACGGATTCGCACTTATGTATAAAGGTCAATTAAACGGAGGTATGACATGGAACTGACAAGGATAAGAGGTGTAGGCCCGACGATAGCAGAAAAACTGACGGACGCAGGCATAGCGAGCGTCGAAGATGCGCGAAAGATGGACATCGGCAAAACCGCGGCGAAGACCGGCCTAAAGGAAGAGAGGCTAAAGAAGTTCAAATCCCTTGCAATGGGACTTCACGTGCTCTCGGACTTGAAAGGAATAGGGGCCACCTACGAGGAAAAGCTGGCAAAGGCAGGCGTCTGCGAGATACACGAGCTTGCGGCTGCGGACATAAAATCGCTCGCAAAAAAGAGCAGCATAACCGAGGAGTCGCTCCAGAAATGGTCGCGTGAGGCGAAAAACCTGATAGTGAAGGATCACGCCATCGAAGGCGCAACGGCTGTGCAGGATGCGGCGAAAAGCGCAGGCAAGGCCATAAAGAAGGGCGCCGAGAAGATGGGGGAGACGGCGAAGACCGGCGCGGCGGTAGTGAAAAAGAAGGCTGTCATTATACACGATAAAATGAGGTTGAACGCACAGAACACGGCCATCCACCTCAAAGAGGGCGCGAAAAACGCAAACGTGAAGATTCAGGAATCGTGGCACCGCGACATCCCGATATTGCGCGAGAACTTCGAGGGAGCCGAAACTAAGATACGGGACTTCGGGCGCGATGTCGGCGTTTATATGGAAGAAGGCGCAGACAGGGCCAAGGTATGGTTCGAAGAGCAGTGGCATAACGACATACCGATAATAAAAGAAAAAGCGCAGGGTTTCTTTGCTAAAATCAAGAACAAGCTGGCAAAACACGAGTAACTCATGCACCCCCTCTCTTTTTATCCCTAATTATATATAGGGGGCTTTTTATTTTTCCTAACGCGGAGGTGGCATATAATGAGGATAAGGTGGCACGGCCACTCGTGCTTTGAGATAACTGACGACATGACTGTCGTGACAGACCCGCACGACGGGCATTCCATCGGGATAAGAAAACCGAGTGCCCAGGCCGACGTTATACTGGTATCGCACGAGCATTACGATCACAACAGCGTAAGAACCGTCGATAAGCCGGGATCGCGTATAATAATGAAACCCTGCCAGAAGAACGTCGGCGAGATGAGGATACGTGGATTCCCTGCGTTCCATGACGAGAGCGGCGGGGCGCAGCGCGGCGAGGTTACGCTCTTCAAGTTCAATGTCGACGGAGTGGAGTTCCTGCATCTGGGCGATTTGGGGCACAGGCTTGATGAGGATACGCTCAAAAAGATCGGTCATGTCGACATACTTTTCGTGCCGGTCGGCGGGATATACACACTCGATGCGCAAGGCGCATGGAATGTTATAAGAGAAATAAAACCAAAGGTCGCCATACCCATGCATTACAAGATAGGCGGCCTGTCGCTCCCCATCGGGACAATAGACGATTTCACGTCATGCGCCCCGGACAAAGAAGCCGTCGTCAGGGTCGGAAACGAGGTCGAACTCTGCAAGGACGACCTGCCAGAAAGCGAGACCGAAATATGGGTATTCACGCTTTGATCATCTGGGGCCGGCGTTTTTCTTCTTATCTCTTTTTGATATGAGCCTTTTTGCCTGCGCTTTCCAGTTCTCCTGCGCGGGCCTGTTGCCAAAATGCCCCTGGGCCGCGATCATCTCGAGTTCCTTCGGCTTGTGCATAAGAAGGTCTTCGTAAGTCCTTATGCCAGCGGCGTTGAGCCGCTTCTCGTATTCCCCGCCTATGCCTTTTATCAGCTTGAGGTCGTCCGGATTCCTCCGAACATTCTTAACGACGATCTGCTTTGCGGCCTTCTTGACCACGGCTTCGCCTTTCTTGAGATACGGCAAGTTGCTGCGCGGGTTTATGCCTATCAGGTATCCGACGGGCATCGCAGCCGGAGTCGCACCTTCGGAACCGTGCTTGGAGAAAAAGTATATCGCCTGCGGTCGTCCTCCCCTCAATAAGACCTCTTTCGTATAAAGCCCGTAGTCGCCGTGGAAATACTGCGATTCGCGCCCCTCGCGCGATTTCTTTGCTGCGGGTTTAGTCTTTTTTGCCGTGTATTCCGCTGCTGTCTTTCGCATCTTTTCGGCTGGCTCAATCGTTTCGGCCATCCTCCACCGAAGAGCGGTCGAATAACGGTCTATGACCACATTGATCGCATAATCCAGTTCGGATTCCACTTCTTTTGAGAATATCCGGTTAACGTCTCCCATAAGAACACCTTTATTTGAATAAAGGTTTTCGTTTATTAACTTATCTAATATCGCCGCCCAAAAATGCCCGAAATTCGCTTATCGCGGCATCCCTGCTCACCGGATATACCGCAATCTTGGCCTGCGCCAAAACCACGTCTTCACCCGTGGAAAGCGCAAGCCTGCCGCAAAACGCCTCCTGCTTGTCGAATCTCATATAAAGGATACCCTCATCGTCGATCCTGGCATCCAGTTCCGATGAAAGCCTTTTTTGGATGGTCTCGTCAGACGCGAGTCTCGCCATGAAATCCCGTATCTCCCGGTTATGGGTGAGCCGGTTTTCCATCAGAATGGTCGTGTTTCCGAAGTGCCCCTCGATGCGAATCTCCTCGATGCCGACCGGTTTTTCTGTTTGCGCGTGTCCGTGTGAGATGAAAATGAGGGACTGCCTTACGCGATCAGCCTCTTCGGTAGAGTGGCAGAAGGTGCGAAACTGCGCATAGTGGAATTTCATAAAAGGGGATTGGTTTAGGGTTTTGAAAAGATTTGGGTCTGGATAAGGCAAAAAACAGCCTTACTTGCCAAGGTTCTTGTTGGCGCGTATCGAAGGCCTGACCTTCTCCGCACCCTTGCCCTTGTACATCAGGCCGCGGCCCTTTCTGCCAGCAGAGGTCTTGCCGCGCAGAACACGGTTCTTGTTCGCGGGTTCGCATATCCAGTTTATCTTCGGATCTGACTCTATCACCGGGTGGAACGGGTCCACGAGTATGACCTCGTAGTAGTGGTTCGTTCCATCCTCCCCGACCCAGTAGGAGTTGAGAACTTCCATGTTCGGGTAGTGCTTTGCGGTGCGCTCTTCGGCTATCCGCTGGGTGGACTTGGCCATGGTTATCTTGTTGACACCCATCTTTGAAGGGACCCTGCCTGCGTCGAAACGGGATTTGTTGAGACCCCCGCGCCTCACGCGCGCCCTTACGACAACGTATCCCTGCTTCGCCTTGTAGCCAAGGTTCCTTGCCCGGTCGATGCGCAGTGGCTTTGCCACGCGCTCGAACGACGGCCCCTTGCGCCACTCGATGAGGCGTTCCCAGTTGGGAGACTGGTAACTTTTGTCAGGCTTTTTCCACGCTTCCTTGACGTGTTCATACATGTTGCTCATTTTGTATCACCATTTAGTTCTCGGGTTCATCCTGCGCACTCGGCACGCCGAAGCGTCTTACGGACACATCCCCTGCGGGCGCCTATCCCCGCCAAAGGGCGATTTTCGCACCGGATTCCTCCAGAGCGGTAACCTGTGTATAGAAGAACGTTATTTAAACGTTGTCCGCCAGAATGGACGTAAAAACCGTTTTTTCGCAGGCAACACTAATAAATAGTGCCAGTATATATCAGTTATGCGGAAAGTCGGTGCAGTTTACTGTTTTCCGACTCGCAATACTTGTTCGGGCTACAAGAATTCGGACCTATGAATACATATCGTGCGTTTTCTGAGTCGAGTTCCGAAACAAGGCAGACAAAAAAGGTGACATAAATGAACATATATGTGGGAAACCTCCCTTACAACCTGACTGAAGCCGAACTCAAAGCAGCTTTCGAAGCCTGCGGCCAGGTCGACTCAGCCAAGATAGTGATGGACCGCTACAGCGGAAGGTCAAAGGGATTCGGTTTTGTAGAGATGCCAAACGATGAAGAGGCGAAAGCGGCGCTAGAGCAACTCTCCGGCAAGGACCTGAACGGCAGGGCGCTTAACGTAAGCGAAGCGAAGCCAAGGGAAGAACGCCCGGAAAGGCGCAACTCCTGGTAAGCTTTACCTCTTGATCCCGGCAAATCAACGATGCGTTGCACCGGATTGCACTGTACCTTTGCGGTACCGTGTTCTCTTTACAAACAACAACCTGATTTTTGAATATCGATTTTTAGTGAAATAATGCTTGCCCGGATGCCGCAAAAAGAACTGAAATATGCCTTTGCACCACAACTATCCAAAACAGAACCGGCAAAGCACGGGTAAAATGGCTGGCGAATATGAATTGTAATCCGCCGGGGTAAAAACCTATTTCGGTTAATACCCTCTTTCCCACCTATCGACCGCAAAACTCTCTTCCCTGCGCTTTTCCGGCGATTGCCCTATCTCGACCTTGCCATGGCTGCCTACGCGGGAAGTCTGCTCGCTTCTGCCGTGACTGCGTCCCGGCTCCCTATTCCCGCCCGAGGAATAGCGCGAATCGCGGGAGCGGCCGTCCCTGTTGCCGTCCCTGCCGCCGACTCTAAAGCCGCCGCCTCTGGCACCGCCATCCCTGTTGCCGTCCCTGCCGCCCCAGTTTATGCTGACGCGGCGTATCTTGGGAAGCTCCATCTTGGCGATGTGGAAGTCGTTTTCGGCGACTACCCTCGAGAACATGTCGTAGTCCCTGCTTGAAAGAATGGTTACGGCCTTTCCCTCGTTGCCTGCCCTCGCCGTCCTTCCGACGCGGTGGACGTACTGCTTTGGCTCTGTCGGGAGGTCGTAATTGTAGACGTGCGAAACTCCCTTTATGTCAAGTCCTCTCGCGGCGACGTCGGTGCAGACGAGAACCTGCGCCTTCTTGGAATGGAACTGCTTCATTATGGAGTTGCGGCTCATCTGGGTAAGGCCGCCGTGTATCGCGTGTGCGTCTATATCAAGCTGCTTGAGGTTCTTCGTAACGAAGTCCACGTAGCGGCGCGTGTTGCAGAATACCATGACAAGGCCGGCCCTCTCCCCTTTTAGCAGGTGCGCCAAAAGCGAGAACTTGAGGTCGTTTGGCACGTCGTAGTAGAGCTGGACGAGCTTCGACGGGTCGACGTAGCTTTCCGCAGACGCCTCGACCGGGTCATTCAGGTATGTCCTTGCAAGATATTTGACGTCCCCTGAAAGCGTGGCGGAAAAGAGCATGGTCTGCCGCTCCTTCGGGCAGGCGTTTATGAGCCATTCGACATCGCTTATGAACCCCATGTCGAGCATCAGGTCGGCCTCGTCGAGCACCAGTGTGTTGATGCCGCCAAGGTTCATGGTTCCGTGATTGAGGTGGTCTATCAGCCTGCCGGGCGTGCCGACGACAAGCTCGGCGCTCTTTAGCTGTTCTATCTGCAGATTCATGGCGACGCCGCCGTAGACCGCGGCCACCTTTAGCTTCTTGTGTCTTGAGAACTTTGCGAGCGCGTCCTTGACCTGTTCCGCGAGTTCTCGCGTCGGCGTTACGACAAGCCCCTGAATACCGCCGCCCTGCACAGCGTTCTGTATAAGGCCGGCACCGAAAGCGAGCGTCTTGCCCGACCCGGTGGCAGATTCTGCTATTATGTCACAGCCGGCGACCACGTGGGGTATGGCCTTTTCCTGTATCTCGCTTGGCTCCTCGAAGCCCGCATCCTCTATGGCCCTCAGCACGGGTTCGCATATTCCCAGTTCTTCGAATTTTATCATTTCTGCATCACTTTTGGATTTCACGGAAAAAACAGTCTGCCAGGGCGGTTTTTTCGCCCTCTATCGAAATCCTGCACCCTTATCGTTACAAAGGGAGCCTTGCAGCTTAACTTCATGCAAGCGAAACTCCCAAAAAAATGCCCCGCGGGCAAGTCATGAGAATTTCTACCCAAACATACGCCAAACCGGCGTCATCAAGCAACTATCGACTGCTTCTTCTTAAATACCGTCATCTGTCCGGCGCTTATAAAGTTACCCGCACGAAAAATGACCTGTCCGGCGCATGATGCAGTATTGCCCGGTGAAAGATTTATCTGGTTGCAACCAATGCAGGAACTCTATACGGAAGGTTTTTGAGATGCAAAATTCCTCATGCCATAGTTCCTCATGCCCGGATAAGAGTTCGCGTGTATCCGACCTGCTGATATGGGCTGCGTGGCTCGCCATGCTTGGGGGCGTAGTCGCCATACTCGCAATAGAGAAAACGCGCGCCGGCTTCGTAACGGCCACCGTAAATCATCCATACCTGATGGGAATGGCAAAGATAGGGCTCCTTGGCACCATGGGCGAACTTCTCGGCGGACGGGTCGCCTGCGGCAGGTGGAGGCTTACCGGCATAAGGCTATGGCAACGGGCGTTCGTCTGGGTTTTTCTCGGGATACTCTTCACTGCCATATTCCCGCTTTTCTCCTACGGGGTCGACGGGCTGCTCGCGCAGGGGCTGCTCCCGGGATTTGGAAAAAGCGTCCCTACGGCCATATGGAAATCCGTATTCCTCAACATCGTATTTGGCTTCCCGATGATGGTTTTCCACCGTTTCACCGACACCCTGATAGAGAAAGGAAAGCTCTTCTCGGCCTGGCCTGTCGTCGAAACCTATAAAAGCATAGACTGGGGCAATATGTTTCGCATCGTCGGTTTTGCATGCATCTGGTTCTGGATACCTGCCCAGACGATGACGTTCCTCCTGCCGCCCGAATTCCGGGTGATGAGCGCCGCCATGCTCGCGATAGTGCTGGGATTCATACTCGGCCTGTCAAAAAGGCTATCGGCAAAAAAGACGGAGTCGCGCGAGAGGCCAAGTTGCAAACCCGGGCTGTGAAGTTTTACGATGACGCCGGCAGCCGCATACCCTTATTTCATCCGACAGTCCAGCGCCGCTCGTCTTTTATAATATTGAGGGCGATTTGCGTGTTCGTCCTCTCCACGTTTTCCATGGAAAGCAGTTTTTTGACGAAGTTATTGAGGTCTTTTCTATCCCGGAAGTGCGCGATTGCAACGGAATCCCATTCACCGGTGATATCGTAGACCGATTGAACCCTTGTATCCAATGCTATCTTCTCCTGCACGGAAACGAGTTTTCCGCGTGCTATCCTGATGCTTATGAGCGCACTTAGCGTATATCCAAGCTTCTCCCCATCCAGCACCGGGATATACCCGTTTATCACGCCCTCCCCTTCGAGTCTCTTGATTCGTAAAGATACCGTGCCAAGAGAGCTGTCCGTGCGTCTTGCGATCTCCCGCAGGCTGAGCCTCGCATCCGAGTTCAGAAGCCTCAATATGAGTTTGTCGAGTTCGTCCATGCCACTATAATAACTGTTCAATTTGATAAAAGTATCTGCCATATTGCACCTTATTTTGGTCAAATGACTTAAAAATAATGAGATTTAATGTTCAATTGATTAGAATTATGCGAATTAATTTCTTAAGCGGCGATTGCCATCCGGTTCATGATGAATATGGACCACAGGGAAGCGACCAAGACGATTCTGACGCTGGAAGAGGCGAACGTCCACTTCGTGAGGCTCCAGTTCGTGGATATACTTGGCAGCCCTAAGAACATAGTGATTCCGGCGAACCGCATAGAAGAAGCGTTCGACTCCGGCATCAACTTCGATGCTTCGTCGATAGCGGGCTACGCCACCATAGATGAATCGGATTACGTGGCCATGCCGGATCCAAAGACCCTTGCCATTTTGCCTGAGGTGCTGGAAAAACACAAGACCGCAAAGGTGAACTGCGATATCTACGAACCGGGCGGAAAACGCTATGACGGGGACACGAAGTATGCCCTTGAAAAGGTCATGAAAAAAGCCGAAGATATGGGATATGTATACAACACAGGCCCTGAATGCGAATTCTTCCTTTTCAAAAGGGATGCCGAGGGCAGGGCGACGATGACGCCAAACGACTCCGCCGGCTACTTCGACCTCTCGCACCGGGATCTCGCAGAAGGGGTCAGGGGGGACATATCCCTCGCTCTCGATGAAATGGGTTTCTCGGTATACACGGCGCACCACGAATGCGCAAAAGGACAGCACGAAATAAACTTCCACTATGCAGATGCGGTGACGACCGCCGACCGCGTCATAACCCTCAAGTATGTGACTAAAGTGATAGCTGCAAAGCACAATCTCTACGCATCGTTCATGCCAAAACCGGTTTTCGGTACCGCCGGAAGCGGCATGCACGTCAACCAGTCGCTCTCGACGCTTGATGGAGAAAACGTATTCAACGATCCTGCCAGCAAAGACGGATTGAGCAAGGTCGCGCACAATTTCATAGCGGGCCTGTTAGAACACATAAAGCCCATGACCGGCCTGCTGAATCCGACAGTCAATTCCTATAAGCGCCTTGTGCCAGGCTACGAAGCGCCGACATATATCGCCTGGGCGCACAGGAACCGTTCGGCACTAATACGCATACCGTCCCAACGCGGCAAGGCCACGAGGTGCGAATTGCGCTCGCCCGACCCGTCCGGAAATCCCTACCTGCAGTTCGCAGTCATGTTGGCGGCGGGCCTAGATGGCATAAAACGCAATCTCGAACCCGGAGAGCCGGAGGAAAAAGACATCTACTCCATGACAGAGGATGAACGCAAGAAACGCGGAATAGAACACCTGCCGCTGAATCTCGGGCATTCCATCGTATGCCTTGAGGGAAGCGAATTGATAAAGAACACTCTTGGCAGGCACATCTTCGATAATTTCCTGCACGTCAAGAACAGGGAGTGGGAAGACTACCGGATGCAGGTCACCAAATGGGAGATGGATCGGTATTTCCCGGTTATCTGAATTCGGATGAATCTCGCTTATCTTTTTTCAAAATGCAATTGAAATCTGATTTGTAAAATTTGATAATAAGATGTGGATAGTCAGTGACGAACCGCTTTGCGCTTCGTTACGCTCTAATTGCCCTGCTTGCGAAATAGTGAAAAACACAATTAGTCTTACTCGCAAAATACGTTGTATTTTGCTCGGGACAGGTCCACCAGTCTTTGGTGACTTTATAAAATTTGATAATAAAATGTGAATGGTGGACAGCGTACCAAAGTTCCCGTGAACTCGCGTATCACAGTACAGTAGAGTACGATGGAGTGCTTAACTTCCGTGTTCGGAATGAGAACGGGTGAACCACCCCTCTATGGCCGTCCAACCATAGCACTGTGTCTTGCCATGGCGTATGGATGGCGGGTTAAAAATCCTTGTGGTTTTTTAATCCGGAATCCTGCTTTTCAGCCAGGCGTATGCTCAAGTATACGCAAACCTGTTGAACGAATTGAGCCAGTAGAATGGACGATTAGTGAAGGTGGACTGAATGCGTCGTTGCCTTCGCACTTACATCCCCTTTCTATCAAACCCGTCTTATACGGGAGTCCTAAGATGCCTCGTCTTAGGGCGGGTTTCGAGCTTAGATGCTTTCAGCTCTTATCCCTTACAGCGTGGCTACCCAGCGGTGCCCTGTCGGACAACTGGTAAACTAGTGGCTGCAGGGCCCTGTTCCTCTCGTACTAAGGGCCTTTTACCTTCAGGCATCAACGCTTCTAGAAGTTAGCAACAAACCTGTCTCACGACGGTCTAAACCCATCTCACGATCCCCTTTAATGGGCGAACAACCCCACCCTTGGCAGCTGCTGCACCGCCAGGTTGGGGGGAGACGACATCGAAGTAGCAAGCCTTCAGGTCGATATGGACTCTTACTGAAGACAACTCAGTTATCCCCGAGGTAACTTTTCTGTTATCACTCTGCCTCATCAATAAGCACGAGTGGTTCGCTAGGCCCTGCTTTCGCAACACGGATTGTTATTGGGCCAACCCGTGTAAAGCCACCTTTTACCCTTGCATTCTACGGGAGATTTCTGAACTCCCTGAGGTGACCATTGGGCGCGCTTGATATCTTTTCGAGCGCGTGGCGCCCCACCCAAACTGCCCACCTACCGTTGTCCTATAGAGATAGTTAGTGTTACGACACAAGATGGGTGGTGTCCCATTGTCGACTCCAGATGCCCTAGCGAGCATCTTTCGACGTCTCCCACCTACACTTCACACCGAGTATCGTAACACAGCGACAGGCTGCAGTAAAGCTCTACGGGGTCTTCGCTTCCTTCTAGAAGGTACTGGACTGTGCGCCAGTAAGTCAATTTCACCGGGCTCATGGCGGGGACAGTAGAGCTCTCGTTGCGCCATTCATGCAAGCCGCCAATTAAGCGGCAAGGTATTACGCTACCTTAAGAGGGTCATAGTTACCCCCGCCGTTTATGGGTCCTTCGTCCCGTTGAACCGGGTTTTCAGATACCCACACTGGGCAGGATTCAGCGACAATACACATCCTTTCGAACTTGCTGTCGCCTGTGTTTTTATTAAACAGTCGGAGCTCCCTAGTCACTGCGACCAGCTTTCTTCAAAGCTGGCACCCCTTATCCCGAAGTTACAGGGCTAATTTGCCGAATTCCCTCGCCATGATTGTACCCGAAACGCCTTGGCCTTCTCAGCCAGGGGCACCTGTGTCAGATCTCGGTACGGACACTTCCACGGGTTTTCACGGGCACCCGAAATCGGTAATATACGCCTAATGGCGTACCCATCACGCTTTGGCCGGGTTCTCACCATGACGGTTCTTCCCCGGTTTAATACGCTTGGACAGACAGACGAGTCTGCAAAACCTATCCGCATGCGTCCCCATTGTTGTGGAGTGGTACAGGAATATTAACCTGTTTCCCTTTCGATGCATTCGGTTAAGATGCACCTTAGGACCGACTAACCCTCGACTGATGAACATAGTCGAGGAACCCTAGCCCCTTCGGCGGTACGGATTCTCACCGTACTGTGCTGCTACTTTTGCCAGGATTCTCGTTCGAACGCGGTCCACTGGAACTCACGCCCCAGCTTCTACCCACGCACGACGCCCTCCTACCCGATCACACTATGTGTGCGCTTATGTATCGGTGACTAGCTTTAGCCCCGTCCATTTTCATGGCCCATGACCTCGACCAGTGATCTGTTACGAACTCTTTAAAGGGTGGCTGCTTCTAAGCCCACCTCCTGGTTGTCTGAGGCCACGGACGCATTTTGTTCTATAGCACTTAGCTAGTACTTAGGGACCTTAACATAAGGCTGGGTTGTTTCCCTTTTGGACATCAAGCTTACCCCAGATGCCCTCACTACCCCGGATCTACGACGATCGCACGTTCGGAGTTTGACAGGATGCCGAGGAATTTCTCCCCCTAAACACCCAATCAGTGCTCTACCGCACGACCTGTCTCCCCGGAGATCTACCTGCGAGTAGTCTCGGAGGGAACCAGCTATATCCAGTCTCGATTGGACTTTCACCCCTATACCCAACTCACGCGAGCGATTTGCACATCAGCACCGCTTCGGTCCTCCACCCACCTTTCAGTAGGCTTCAACCTGGTCAGGCATAGATCGGCTGGCTTCGGGTCTCCAGATAATGACTGAAGGCGAACACACCTCGTCCCTTGCTAATGCTGCGGACAATTGGTTTCCCTGCGGCTCCCCGCGTAAAGCGGTTAACCTCGCCATTACCAAGAACTCCCTGGCTCATTTTTCGAAACGAACGCATGGACGCTGCTACACACCTTGCGGTGTGGTCGTTGCTTTCACGCCCATACAGTCTGTAACCATTTGGTTTCACGCTCTTTTTACCTCCCGCTAGGGGTACTTTGCAGCTTTCACTCACGCTACTAGTGCACTATCGGTTTCGAGTCGTATTTAGGGTTGGAGCTTGATGCGCCCCACATTCACGCGCGATTTCCAACGCACGCTACTCTGGATACCTGAAAATCTCCCAGGGTTTACGTGTAAGGGGCTGTCACCCTCTATGGCGCCCCGTTCCAGGGGACTTCTACTTAGCCTTTACGGAGTAAACGGGTCCTAACTCCACATCTCCCTTGGCTTTCACCAAGGGATTCGGTTTGCCCTGTTGGGTTTTCGATCGCCTTTACTAACCCAATCTCTTTGATTTCTTTTCCTCTGCTTACTAAGATGCTTCAATTCGGCAGGTTCCCGATCGCTAATGCGAACGTATCCGAAGATACAGGAAGTCCCATTAGGCAATTCCCGGATCAAAACCTCCATGCGGTTACCCGGGACATATCGCAGCTTGGCACGACCTTCATCGGCGCTCGAACCGATCGATCCCCCAAATGGCTTAAAGTTTACTGGCTCAATTTTGCGTCCAGGTTTGCGTATGCACCCACAACCGATGGTTGCGGTGACGATCATCGACATGTGTCCCGCCCCCAAGCGAAAAGGGGGTCGGGCGTCTACGTCCTTGCCAATCCATAATAACATGGGTTGGCGCTTATCTGTGATGTAGATAAGTGTCATTGCGGATGTTTTTTGTGTCGGTCGCATTCGACCGGATTCCTATCGGGCCGGGCGAGACGAGCAAATTTCCGCAGGAAATTTGCGAGTGCGGCGTGAGGAGTGAACTTTTGTTCACGACTGCAACTAATCTATGATTAGTTGCAAACCGAAGCGACGTTAATCGCTGTTCAAGCCAGCAGCCCGGGACACGAGCGTAGCGAGTGGACGGGCGAGAGGAGTGAATTTGCTTTGCAAATTCACGACTATGGCTTGAACCGAAGCGACGTTAGTCGCTGTTCAAGCCAGCAGCCCGGGACACGAGCGTAGCGAGTGGACCGGGCGAGATTTGAACTCGCGGCCTCTTGCTTGCAAAGCAAGCGATCTTCCAGCTGATCTACCGGCCCTTTTTGTGCCTCCGGCCGGAGGCTCCCCGGTAGAAGCGAAAGATGTTTTTCGGGTGAACACGAAATTTAGTGCCTAGCCAATTTGCTGATTCCTTCAAGGTATGTGCCCAGCTTGAAGCTGAGCGAATTCATAGGAGGTGATCCATCCGCAGGTTCCCCTACGGATACCTTGTTACGACTTAACCCCGCTTGCGAAGCACAAGTTCGAATACGCCAGGAAGACGCACCCTCACTTATACCCCACTCGCATGGTTTGACGGGCGGTGTGTGCAAGGAGCAGGGGCATATTCACCGCGGGATGTTGATCCGCGATTACTACGGATTCCAGCTTCATGTGGGCGAGTTGCAGCCCACAATCCGAACTATGATTGGGTTTCGAGATTGCCGCCACCTTTCGGTGTAGGGACCCATTGTCCCAACCTTTGTAGCGCGCGTGTAGCCCAGGGGATTCGGGGCATACTGACCTACCGTTGACCTCACCTTCCTCTGACTTAGCGCCAGCGGTCTCTCTAATGTGCGCCCACTCCGGAGAATGAACTTGCAATTAAAGATGAGGGTCTCGTTCGTTATCTGACTTAACAGAACGCCTTACGGTACGAACTGACGACGGCCATGCACCACCTCTCTACCTGATTATCGACTAAGACCATCAGCCTGAGTCTCATGCGGTAGTCGCTCCTGGTGAGTTTTCCGGCGTTGAATCCAATTAAACCGCACGCTCCACCCGTTGCAGTGCTCCCCCGCCAATTCCTTTAAGTTTCAGTCTTGCGACCGTACTCCCCAGGCAGCGCGCTTAACAACTTCTCTCCGGCACTGGGCCGGCTCGTGGCCGCCCCAACACCAAGCGCGCAGCGTTTACACCCTGGACTACCGGGGTATCTAATCCCGTTTGCGCCCCAGGGCTTCGTCCCTCACCGTCGGACCCGTTCTAGTTAGACGCCTTCGCCACTGGTGGTCCCCCGAGGATTACAGAATTTCACCTCTACCCCCGGAGTACCTCTAACCTCTCCCGGTCCCTAGTCATGCAGTCTACCCGGAATTCGAAGAGTTAAGCCCTTCGATTTACCCAAGCATTTACATGACAGGCTACGGACGTTTTAGGCCCAATAAAAGCGACCACCACTCGAGCTGCAGGTATTACCGCGGCGGCTGGCACCCGTCTTACCCAGCCCTTACTCTTCAAGCTTTTTAGGCTTGAAAACAGCCAACACTGTGTGCTGGCACTTGGAGTTCCCTCGTCGTGGTTTCCCACATTGCGAAGTTTTCGCGCCTGCTGCGCCCCGTAGGGCCTGGACTCGTGTCTCAGAGTCCATCTCCGGGCAACGTCTCTCAACGCCCGTACCCGTCGTAGGCTAGTCAGGTCATTACCCTGACTACTACCTGATAGGCCGCAGAAACATCCTGTGCCGCCGGAACTTTCAGTCACCAAGCATTCCAGCATAGGTGACCTATGGGGTATTATCCTCAGTTTCCCGAGATTATCCCCCAGCGCAGGGCAGTTTTTCCACGTGTTACTGAGCAGTCTGCCGAGGGCCGAACCCTCTCGACTCGCATGGCTTAATCGAACTCCAATAGCAGTGACCTCCGGCAGGATCAACCGGAATTTTTCATTTTACATCCTTTTTATTTAGGAGCTAATGGTACACACTTAATTATTTAACCTAAAGGAATCAGCGGTATCTTGCATGAATATGCATCCTTGCTTAGATACCATTGACTAGGTATCACTTTTCGTGTTCATCCGTCAGATCCAAGTTTTCCCATCCGGCTAACCGGCTTTTGGCATTCTTGGACCTCCACATATCGCCTGTGCCCGGGACATGAAGTGACCCTTTCATAGAAGCGCTTGACAACGCACTCGGGGTCGACCGGAATTGTCCGGGCTGGATTTTTCAGCATAACAGGGGTTGATCGTGGTTTCCCACTCAATCGGCACCTTGAAGGCGCCTGTTGCGTAGCACTGCCGTATTGCTCCGGGGTTTATATACGTTACGTTTTACCCAGTATCTCCGAATCCCAAATCCCCTAAATATAGCCAAAACTAAGGTAACATGGAGAAATCCATTTTTTTGAAAGAAAACTTCGAGGTGGATATACTGC